>WLSJ01000111.1 GCA_009705865.1 Actinomycetota bacterium
CAAACCCGAGAAGGTGAACCACACGGGCTGCAATTGAATCGCTTGATGTTGAGATGCCAACAAACAATCCGTCGGAACAGCGATACACGCCGCGAGGCACTGTGTAGGGAAGTAATGAACCCATGCGTGGTTGTAATTCACCGCGAGTGAGCCAAACGGTCATGAGTGGGCCAAGTATTTGGAACAAACTTTCCAGCAAGGAAACGTCAACTACTTGGCCTTGTTCAGACCACAGCGCAACCATGGTGGCAAATGCTGCAACGAGACCAGTGACTTCATCAGTCAGTGCAAACGGCGGCAACATTGGGTCGCCACCAGGTACGCCAGTTATTGATGCAAGCCCTGACATAGCTTCTGCGATTGATGCAAAACCTGGGCGGTTGGCATATGGGCCGTCTTGTCCGAAACCACTAACACGCGTGATAATCAGTTTTGGATTACGTGCATGAAGAATGTCTGGTGCAAAACCAAGTTTTTCTAAAACACCTGGACGAAAGTTTTCAACCAGTACATCTGCGTCATCAATGAGATGCAAGAACAGTTCACGATCTGTATCGTCTTTCAGGTTCAACGCAATGGTTCGTTTGTTGCGGTTTACTAATCGCCACCACAAACCTTCGCCATCAACTAGGTCGCGCCATCCCATGTTGCGCAAACTGTCTCCACCGTCTGGCCGTTCAATCTTGATGACATCTGCACCGAAGTCGGCGAGATATCGCGCACAGTTTGGCCCAGCAAGAACTGTTGACAGATCAAGAACGCGCAAACCCGCCAAAGCGGATGTGCTGTTTAACGGAGCGGAAGAATCAGGCATCGGTCTTCGAGCGTACCCAATGCGTAGCTCTCGTAGTCAGTACCGAAGTCTTCATATAGGTGCCGACACCGTTCGCTCCATGACAATGCATCAGGCGATGAGATGCGATGTACCACTTGCATGACTGCGCCTTCGTACACGCGATACTCGGCCCATGTACCAGGGAAATCTTTAACGCATCCGATTTCAATAGACGGAATTCCGGAACGTGGCATGCGGCGAACGCGATGGCGATGTGTGTGGCCCGCTGTATAGGCAATGACGCATGCATGACGTACGGCAAGAGCGTCAAGAGCATCGCTGCTGTCTGGGTGAAGACCAAAGTAGTTATCGCTGCGCTTGCCTTCGATCCATTGTTGATGGTGACCCATGATGATGACGGGCGTCGTGGAAGCCGACAGTTGATCATTCAGCCATTCAAATTGTGGTGGGTCAATACGGCCAGTTGTTTCTAAAGGGATGGTTGTATCAATCAGTGCAATGGCAATACCCGGCAACTGAATCCATTGATCACCGGTGAATTCGTTCTGACCGCGATACGCATCATGGTTACCGCGCGCCACAAACAGTTTGTCTGCAAATGCACCTTCGTAATGTTCACGAAATTCAGCGAACTGTTCGTCAGTGCCGGCCTCTGTGAGGTCACCTTTCACTAGAACGGCATTTGGGTTCAATTCTTTGATCTCAGCAATTGCTCCAGCATTCATAGTGATGGGGTAGGGCTGTTCACCAGGAAGTGCACTGAGAATTGGCCCTAGTGGGTTGTCATCAATACGGCCGCATTCTGTTTCACCGAAGTGCACATCATTAACAGTGGCGATAACACTGAGCAACTTGCCGTCAGGTCGCGGCAGTGTACGAAAATCAATTCCATGCTCGGTGTATGCAGTATCTGGTTGCAAGTTTTCGTGGCGGACAACATGTTGCCCGTGGTGAAATACCGCAAGGTTGTCAGCGACAGTGGTGAGTTCTGTTGCGCCGACGGAAGTCATTATCTGATTCCGGGACGAGCTCTGCGAGACACTGCATCAGTGACCCACCAGCGTCCACTAAATCGCCATGCAGAAACAGCGCTTGTGTCAACAGTTGAAGCAGCTACCGGTTGTGGCCACATCATGGTGACTGCAGCTGCAATTGCTGCAGCTTCTTCTTCGGTAGGAATCGGAGAGATTGTGCCGACGTTGATGCTCATCGCTTCACCACGACTGATTTAGCAACACGGTCATGCCATGTTTGGCTTTGTGGGTTCCACAACATTGAGAGGTACCCGATGAGAAGCGCAATGCCAGAGATCCAGCTCATCATGATGCGTTGTGCAGCACGACGTTGTCCGATAAACGAGCCGTCTTCTTGATCAAGAATAAAGACACCAAGCTTGCGGCGAAGTGGTGAACCGCCTTGAGTGCCGACCCAATACGCCAACACAAAAAACGAGACAACGAATTGAATCCATTGCACTACTGAAGCAACTGCCCCGGTTGTCGATGCAGTAACAATGGCAAACGGAAGACTGATGATTGCCACCATGATGCCATCGCACAAGTTGGCAAGAAACCGAAGCCAGAAACCAGCCTTTGGTTCAAATGCGATATCGCTAATTGAAACTACTTCTGGTTCTGGTGCACTCCAGCCGGGAAACGATGAATCAGACATGATGACCTAGAGAGGCATGTTGCCGTGTTTGCGGCGAGGAAGCTCTTCACGCTTGGTTTGCAACATGCGCAATCCAGCAATGATCTTGATACGAGTATCTGCAGGGTCAATGACGTCATCTACATAGCCACGTTCAGCAGCCGCATATGGGTTGGCGTACTTCTCGGTGTATTCAGCAACAAGTTCCGCGCGACGAGCAACAGGGTCTGCTGCTTGTTGCAATTCACGCTTGTACACAATTTCCACCGCGCCTTGTGGGCCCATAACCGCAAGTTCTGCTGTTGGCCATGCGTATGCAAGGTCAGCACCAATTGACTTTGAGTTCATCACCACGTATGCACCGCCGTAGGCCTTGCGAGTAATGATTTGAATACGAGGAACTGTTGCTTCGCAGAATGCGTACAACAACTTCGCGCCGTGACGAATGATTCCTTCGTGCTCTTGGTTGACGCCAGGCAAGAAACCAGGAACGTCAACAAAAGTAAGAAGTGGAATATTGAATGCATCGCATGTGCGCACGAAACGTGCTGCTTTTTCACTTGATTCAATATCAAGAACTCCGGCAAACGCCATTGGTTGGTTACCGACAACACCAACGGTCATGCCGTCAACGCGAGAGAATCCGCACACGATGCTCTTTGCCCAGTGTTCGAAGTATTCAAAGAACTCGCCATCATCAACAACTTCTTTGATGACTTTCTTCATGTCATATGGCTGGTTTGCAGATGCAGGAAGAATGTCGCGCAACATTGGGCACGAACGCATTGGATCATCTGATGATTCAACTGTTGGTGCTGATTCAAGATTGTTTTGCGGCAAGAACGACAACAAGAAGCGCACATCTTCAAGACATGCTTGTTCGTCTGCTGAAACGAATGTTGCAACACCGCTCTTAGAAGCGTGGCTCATTGCACCACCAAGTTCTTCAAGAGTGACATCTTCACCGGTCACTGTCTTCACAACATCTGGACCAGTAATAAACATGTGGCTTGATTCGCGCACCATGAAAATAAAGTCGGTCATTGCAGGTGAGTACACAGCACCACCGGCACATGGTCCGAGGATGACAGAGATTTGCGGAATGACACCAGACGACTGCACGTTGCGATAAAAGATTCCGCCGTATGACGCGAGTGACACAACGCCTTCTTGAATACGAGCACCAGCTCCGTCGTTCAAACCAACAACAGGTGCTCCGACTTTAAGAGCCAAGTCCATGAGCTTGTGGATTTTCTCAGCGAACACTTCACCGAGCGCTCCACCAAAGACTGTGAAGTCTTGGCTGAACAGAAATACTTTGCGGCCTTCAATGGTTCCCCAACCGGTGATGACACCGTCTGTGTATGGACGCTCTTCAAGACCAGATGCATGCGCGCGATGACGCGCCAACATGTCGAGTTCATGAAACGAGCCTGGATCGCAGAGGAAGTCAATGCGCTCACGAGCGAGCAATTTGCCCTTGCCCTTGTGGCGCTCGACCGAGCGGGGGCTTCCGGCGTTAATCGCCTGCTGTTGACGGTCCCGAAGGTCGTCAATTTTGTCCTGCATCGAAGAGCCAGAGGTATCAGTCACCTGCGAAACGCTAGTGCCGACGGGGCCTCATCGCCTATCTGACGGCGAATTATCCAGCTGGGGGAACAGTTGTGCTGGTGGTGACGGCGGGCGCAAGGGCAACGGTGGTGGTTGTTGTCGACTGCGCAATCGTGGTGGTGGAGCGTTTCAGACCTTGCTTAGGCAGGGTGGTCACGGTGGTGCCATCGGCCACGATGAATGTGGTGGTCATTGGGGGCAGGTCTCCGATTGTGGTGACCCCGGTGATGGTGGCGGTCCATTCGCCAGGAGCACGCAGCAGGAGGCCGGCATCTTGTTCAACAAGAGCCCCACCAGGACGCGTGATGGGCACATTAATGGTGTAGCCAGAAAAGTTGGGGTTCGCTGGAGTCAACGTCACTGTGAAGTTTTGAATACGCGAAGGGCCAAACAATTCAATGAGAATTCTGTTTGCCCCAACGTCACCTGGCGTGATGGATAAACGAACGTGGAAATCATCTTTCGCAGTCATGTCTTGCACAATTGCGTAGTCAACACCAGGACCGGAATCCTTATTCAGAACATACGGTGGCCGCATTGCCATAAGCCATGAAGATGTTGCCAACACGACAATGCTGAGGGACAGTTCAATGCCAACCGGACGCTTTAGGCGGTACACAACTTTTTCATTCAACGACTTTGCATTTTGCATTCCGCGTAAAACGAATTGTCGAATTGTTGCACTGACAAATAGCAATAAGCCAACAAAGACAACTTTGAGAAGCAGAACGCGACCATGACCACTGTTGATAAGGCTGATTCCGTCAATGCGCCACACCTGAATAAGGCCCGTACCTACAATGCCAATTGTTACTGGTGTTGCAATTCGTGCCCAACCGCGTAAAGCGTCAACAAGGTCCACTGTTCCTGGTCCGTGAAGAACAATTCTCCAGATAATTGCAATGCTGCCAACCCACACTGCAACAAATGCCATATGTATTACTGCAAGGATTATTCCGAGAATTACTGCTCTTCCTGTTGCGCGATCAAAGCCATACGACAACATGGACAGTGCTAACAGAACTGTGGTGGGAAGAAGATTCGTAGGTTCAAGAACTCGTTCTGTGATCCATGCGTAATAGCCAAGACCAATAACAGCGATGAGGCGCAGGAAAACTGCTCGACCTTCATTCGAATCAAACAGTGGTCCCCACGCAGTAGGAGATATGGAAGAACCAATTCCGCCACCTGATTGACGTGCAGTCATGACGATGATGAGAAGTATCAATGCAATAGCAGCGATGATCGACACTTGCCGAAAGTATTTCTCTGTGATTCCGTATTCGACGCCTTCAGGCCACAC
>WLSJ01000112.1 GCA_009705865.1 Actinomycetota bacterium
ACGTTGCAGTGAAGTACCCAGATGTGTGCTTCCAGTGGGCAACAGGTGCAAAGTTCCTTCTTACTAAAGACGGTGGCGGTGCATTCGCTGACTTCGCAGCATTGCCAACAAACCTTGGTACATACTTCGGTGCAGCTGAAGAAGCTCGTTACCTCAGTGGTATCGCAGCAGGAAAAGCATCACCAACCGGCAAGCTCGGTTATGTTGCTGCATTCCCAATTCCAGAAGTAATTCGCGGAATCAATGCATTCACATTGGGCGCACAATCAGTGAACCCAGATGCAACAGTTCAAGTTTCATGGACCAAGACATGGTTCGACCCAACAGTTGAGAAGCAGGCTGCAGAGTCACTTCTTGATGCAGGCGTCGACGTACTCGGTCAGCACCAAGACACCACTGCAGCCGGCGTTGCTGCAGAGGCAAAGGGTGCCAAGTGGGTTGGTTACAACAGTGATGTAAAAGAAGCAGCTCCAAAAGCTTGGCTCACAGCTCCAACATGGAACTGGGGTCCTTACTACACAAAGACCTCGAAGGCAGTTGCTGACGGTACATGCCCAGCTGATGAGTACTACGGCTCAATGGCAGACGGCATGGTTACTCTTGCTTCATTCGGTGATTCAGTTGATGCAGATACACAAGCATCAATCACCGCAAAAGGTAAAGAAATCATTGCTGGAACATTCGCACCATTCACTGGTCCAATCAGTGATCAAGACGGAAAAGAAGTTCTTGCAGCTGGAGAAAAGGCCGACATTGGCCAGCTCCTCAGCATGAGCTTCTTCGTTAAGGGTGTCATCGGTTCCGCAAAGGGCTGATTCCAAACATGACTAACACCTCTCACGAGGTGGCGAAGGGGCCGCATCACGCAAGTGGTGCGGCCCCTAGCGCACTCTCGGCCCACTCCATTGTTAAACGCTTTCCTGGCGTTCTTGCTAACGACTCTGTTGACTTCGACGTTCTTCCTGGCGAAGTCCACACACTGCTTGGTGAAAACGGCGCAGGGAAAAGCACCCTTGCCGCAATGTTGTGCGGTTTGTACCAACCAGATTCTGGTTACATCTCTCGTAACGGCGAGCGAATTACATTGTCGTCCCCACGTGCAGGTCTGCATCACGGCATTGCCATGGTGCACCAACACTTTCGTTTAGTTGAACGTTTTACTGTTGCTGAAAACGTCATCCTGGGAAGTCGTGATCTTTCCTACAAATTAAATCGTTCTGAACTTGAAGACAAAGTTGCTGCTGTCGCAGAATCATACGGACTGCCCATTGAGCCCGGCGCAACTGTTGGTGACCTTTCAGTAGGTCAACGTCAACGTGTTGAAATTGTTAAAGCGTTGTATCAAGGTGCAGAGATTTTGCTGCTCGATGAACCAACTGCTGTTTTAGTTCCTGCCGAAGTTGAAAAACTCTTTGAAAATGTTCATGCCATGACACAGGCCGGAAAATCAATTGTCTTCATCAGTCACAAACTTGGTGAAGTTGTAGAAATCTCAGACCGCGTCACTGTTTTGCGTAACGGGCGCGTTACCGGGCATGTGTCTGGTCGTGGCGCAGCCGACACCAAAGAGTTAGCACGACTCATGGTGGGCAGAGATATCGAGTTGACAACACAACGCGCATCTCATGCAACAGGTCATGAAGTACTTCAGATTCGTGATCTGTCACTTTCTCTCAACGGTGTCAGTGTTCTGTCTGACATCTCGTTCAATGTGCACGCAGGTGAAATGGTGGGCATTGCCGGTGTTGCCGGAAACGGCCAACGTGAACTTGCTGACACCATTGCTGGCCTTATGTCTCCTAGTAGCGGTTCAGTAGCTATCTCTGGTTCTATGACTACTGATCGCGGACCAATCCATGCGCGTGAACTTGGCCTGGCATATGTACCAGAAGATCGTTTGGGTATGGGCCTTGTTCCGTCCATGTCTATTCTCGACAACTTGCTACTGACTCGCGACCGTCACATCGTTGTCGATCGCACATCAGTTCGGCCAGAAGCAACACGCCTCATTGAACAATTCGAAATCAAGGCAAACGGACCAGATCATGTGGCACGCAAACTGTCTGGTGGCAATGCTCAGAAAGTATTGCTTGCTCGCGAATTATCGGGCGGACGTAGTGCCACCAAATTGCTAGTGGTGTGTTCACCCACACGCGGACTAGACGTTGGCGCCATCGAAACTGTGCGTGCACTGCTTGATGATGCCCGAAGTGCCGGCCAAGCAATCTTGTTGATTTCAGAAGATCTTGATGAAGTGATGTCGTTGTCTGACCGAATCTTGGTGTTGTACCGCGGAAGCATTGTGCATGAAACCCCAGGTGCAACTGCACAACTCTCAACCGTGGGCGCCGCAATGGCCGGACTCACGACGGAAGGAAATTCATAATGCGCTCCCCTATTCGGATTGTGTTTGAGCAACGTAGCGAGACTCCAAAGTATTTGTCTACGCTTGTCCCTCTTCTCTCAGTCGTCGCTGCCTTAGTTGTTGGGGCTCTCTTCTTGCTTGCAACGGGTTATTCACCAGTTGAGACCTACTCAAACATGTTGAGCGATGGCTTCACATCAAGCCGCGGTATTACCGACACCCTTGGTTTATCTACCGTGCTGATCTGCACAGGTATTTCTGCTGCATTTGCATTTCAAATGAACCTGTACAACATCGGCGGAGAAGGTCAGTTGTACTTAGGAATGATCGGTGGTGCATGGGCTGGTCTCGCGCTCGGTGATCGTTTGCCTTCATACCTCATGGTTCCCGCTGTACTTATTGTTGGTGCACTTGCTGGTGCCTTGTGGGTTCTGCTTCCGGCATTTGTGCGTTCGCGTATGGGCACAAGCGAAATTGTGACCACCTTGTTGCTGACATATATCGCAGCAAGTTTGGTGAAACATTTCGTGTACTCACCCGGAAGTTTCTTTGTCACGAAGAATTCAGCATTCCCTCAAGGTCGACTAGTGCCTGACTCTGCGTCGCTGACCGGAATCAATGGCACGTCGCTCTACCCCACATTTTTCATGGTGATTCTCATAGCGCTTGCGTTGTTCTGGATTGTGAAACGAACAGAGTACGGATACCGCATCCAAGTCATTTCTGATTCGCCACGTGCAGCTCACTACGCAGGCATCAATGCAAACCGCACAACGTTGTCAGTGATGTTGATCTCAGGTGCACTATCTGGGCTGGGTGGAGCTGTTCTTATCGTTGGGCCATTTGGTCGACTAGACCCAGGCATCATCTTGTTGGGGTATGGCTATGCAGGAATCGTTATCGCTGCTCTTGCTCGCAATAACTTTTCTGCAATCATCGTCAGCGGTATCTTGTTTGCCGGCCTTCGTTCCGGCGGAGACAAACTGCAAATCTCTACAGACACACCAATTCATATTGGTGTCATGTTGCAAGGCGCAATTTTGCTCTTCGCACTTGGCGGTGAAGCCTTTCGGCGCTATCACGTCCATGCCGTACGCACAGAGAGGGCCGCACAATGAACAGCAACATTTGGGTCTTAGCTTCTGCTGACTCGGTAGCAATTGCCACCACACTTATTCTCGCTGCGTTAGGTGCACTCTTTACAGAGCGTGCAGGTGTCTTGAATTTGGGTATCGAAGGTATTTTGCTGACGTCAGCTATTACTTCATTCCTTACTGCTGATGCTTCAGGCAGTATTTGGCTTGGCCTCATTGTCGGATCACTTGTCGGTGCGTTGCTTGCAAGCATTCACGCGCTGCTGTCGGTTGTCCTTCGTGCAAACCAAATTGTTGCTGGTCTTGCATTAGTGATTTTCGGAACTGGTCTTGCAAATTTCCTCGGCAAGCCTGCTGAAGGAAAAACTGTTTCTACCATCATTAGGCCATTGTCATTTGGCCCGCTGTCTGACATTCCTTTGATTGGGCCAGTTGTGTTTCAGCAAGACATCATCACCTATGCATCAATTGTGATCGCAATTCTGTCTTCGTTGTATTTGTTCCGCAGTCGTCCAGGTTTGGAATTACGCGCTACTGGCGATGACCCAGCAACAGTTGATGCGCAGGGTCTGTCCGTTGCTTCAATACGCATTCGGTACACGCTGTTTGGCGGGTTGCTTGTGGGGCTCGGCGGTTCATGGCTGATGCTTGCGCAAAGTGCTGCATGGCATCAGGCAGCAACAACGAATGGTGTTGGCTGGATTGCCTTAGCTCTTGTCGTGTTCGCCGGATGGCGCCCCATGCGTCTGATTTTCGGAGCAATTTTGTTTGGCTTCACATTGCAGTTGCCGTTCACATTGCAGGCTGAACAAATCACGTTCATTCCATCTGCACTGATGCAAATGCTTCCCTACTTGGCAACGTTGATTGCGTTGATCGCCCTGAGTCGGCCAAGTACACGCAACAAGCTAGGAGCTCCCAAATCTTTGGGAATCCCGTTTGTGCGTGACGAGCGCTGACATATTTTCTGGCGGAACGGAAAGGATTTGAACCTTCGGGGCTATTAACCCTCTTGTTTTCAAGACAAGTGCATTAGGCCGCTCTGCCACCGTTCCGCCTGACACGCTATCGGGCTAGACGCCTCAGTTAGTCACGAATTTGGGTGCGCAAATGGGCAACCCAGTCGTCGGCGTCTTGCCAACGGGCGTCGGCATGTTCCCGTGCCGTATGGGCCTGGTCGCCCGCAGCGGGGTACGAGCCAAGGAATTTCACGCCACCCTGTTTGGTGTGCAGGTCACGTAATACATCAGCCATTAGTTCGTCACCTACGTGGCCATCAGCGTAAATAATGAAGCAGTAATCGCCGAGGCCGCCCGCTTTAGTGGGCCGCGATGACAGCAGCGACAAGTTGATGCGGCGCGCTGCAAATTCTTGCAAGATGGAAATGAGGCTGCCCGGTTCATCGGCACGCTGAAATACCACAATGCCTGTTTTGTCGTGACCCGTTGGTTGCGGAATGCCGTGTTGCGATACCAACACGAACCGTGTTTGGTTTCCGGCGTGGTCTGCAATATCGCGCGCCACAACAGCGAGGCCGTATAGCTCTGCAGCATTTGCTGGCGCTAACGCGGCTAGTCCTTTTTCACCTGCAACACTTCGCTCGCCCACACTGCGCGCAGCATCAGCTGTTGAGTTGGCTGCTTGAACATCTGCGTTCGGCAATGTGTCGCGCAACCATGCGCTGCACTGTGCAGTTGCAACAGGTATTGACAACACCACAGAAATATCAGACAACGTTGTACCAGCAGCTGCCAATAGGCAATGTTCGATATCAAGAACTACTTCACGTTGAATCAACAATTCATAATCGAAGATCAAAGCATCTTGTGTGAAGTTCACCGTGCCTTCAATGGAATTTTCAATAGGCACGAAC
>WLSJ01000113.1 GCA_009705865.1 Actinomycetota bacterium
AAGTAGTCTGAAAACCGTGCTTAGGTACCTCACAGCCGGTGAATCTCATGGTCGCGCCCTCACAGTTATTGTCGAGGGGCTCCCTGCTGGACTTCCGATACTTGCTGAACACATTGAATCGGAGTTAGCACGACGCCGACTTGGTTACGGCCGAGGACCGCGTCAGCGCTTCGAAGAAGATCGCGTCACTTTGGTTGGCGGAGTTCGACACGGTCGCACGCTCGGTTCTCCCGTATCAATCGAAATTCAAAACTCCGAGTGGTTTCGTAGCGACAAATGGCATGCAGAGATGTCTCCTGAACCTGGTGCAACTGAAGCGCCGTTGACGCAGCCTCGTCCTGGCCACGCAGATCTTGTCGGAATGCAGAAGTACGGATTCGTTGATGCGCGAGACGTTTTAGAGCGAGCAAGTGCCCGTGAAACTGCTGCGCGTGTTGCTGCGGGTGCACTAGCAAAACAACTCCTCTCACATCTTGGTGTCGGAGTTTTGAGCCATGTTGTTCGTATGGGTGATGCCGCAGCGCCATCACTGGTTCTGCCAACGATGAGCGATTTACCTGCTATTGACGCTTCCGAAGTTCGTTGTTTTTCGAAGTCTGGTGAAGACGCAATGATTACTGCCATCAAGGCCGCAGCGCGCGATGGTGATTCACTTGGCGGAATCGTGGAAGTCATCGCACACGGAGTACCTATTGGTTTAGGAAGTCACGTTCATTGGGATCGCAAGATAGACGCTTTGTTGGCACAAGCCATCATGAGCATCCAAGCCGTAAAAGGTGTCGAAATCGGAGATGGTTGGGAAGTAGCTGGTCTTCGAGGAAGTCAAGCGCACGACCCAATTACCTGGGACTCTGTTGAACATCGGTATGTGCGTGAGAGCCATCGTTCTGGAGGTACCGAAGGTGGTATTACCACTGGAGAGCCACTCATTGTTCGTGCAGCTATGAAGCCGTTGGCAACGCTGAACAGGCCCACATTGAAGACAGTAGATACCGTTACCAAAGAAGAGACGGTCAGTTTCAAAGAGCGCACAGATGTCACTGCAGTACCGGCGCTAGGAGTCATTGCTGAGACAATGGTTGCTCTGGTCCTTGCTGCTGAGGCACAACGAAAGTTTGGCGGAGACTCACTTTCCGAATTCGTTCGCAATGCGACGTCGTTTCGGGCAACACTAGAGTCGTGACCTCTTCCAAACCCTGCATTGTCCTCGTCGGGCTCATGGGTACAGGCAAGACAACGGTGGCGCGATTACTTGCCGAACACCGCAACGTTGAGTTGCTCGACACCGACAAATTGATAGAAGCACGTGAAGGGCGCACAGTTCGAGAGATCTTTGCTGAATCGGGCGAAGACACATTTAGAGATCTTGAATCTGAAGTGTTGCGCGAATGTCTTTCTCGGCCTGGTAGCCCAATCATTGCGGGAGCTGGTGGAGTTGTAGTGCGTGAGAAGAACAGGGCGTTGATTGATCAGGCGAGAGATGCAGGTTCTGCAGTTGTTGTGTGGCTACATGCACGGCCAGAAGTACTTGCAGAACGGACCGCAAAGGGTGTCCATCGCCCGTTACTAGATGACGACCGGATGGGGACGTTGACACAGATGTCAGAAGATCGCGGTCCGCTTTATGCTTCTGTTGCCGACATCGTTATTGATGTATCGGACCGCAGAATTGAATCAGTGGTTGATTTGTTAATAGACGCTTTAGATGAGCAAGAAGAATTTGTAGGAAATGAACATGAGTGATGCAGTAGAAGAAATCGTCAATCTGGGTGACCGTTCATATTCCGTCATTGTTGGGCACGGTGTTCTGTCTCGTACGAAGACCATGATCCCGTCTTCAGCGCGTCGCGTTGCCATAGTGACCCAAGAAGGAATACCGCCTGCGTACATTCCGACTTTCGGAGTCCTTGCAGTCTCGACTCATGTCATTGGTGAAGGGGAGAGCCACAAGACCCTCACCACTATCGAACGTTTGTGTCGTGAGTTTTCTCAAGCGGGTCTTAATCGTGGAGACGTGATTGTTGCAGTTGGGGGCGGAATGGTCACAGATGTTGCCGGATTCGCTGCAGCCTCGTATCACCGTGGAATTCCAGTGGTGCACGTTGCGACGTCATTGTTAGCAATGATTGATGCTGCTGTTGGCGGCAAAACAGGCGTCAATATCGCTGAAGGTAAAAACCTTGTGGGCGCATATTGGCAACCTCATGGCGTTGTGTGTGAGATGGATGCACTTGACACATTGCCTGCGCGCGAGATGCGGTGTGGTCTTGGCGAGATGGCGAAATATCACTTCATTGTTCGCGAGGACTTGAGTTCACTGTCAATGGTTGACCGAATCGCTCGCTGTGTGCGTATCAAAGCGGACATCGTGTCGGCAGATGAGCGTGAAGGCGGAATCCGTGCGCTATTGAATTACGGGCACACGCTGGCTCATGCGTTAGAAATCGCTACTGATTTTTCTATCGCGCACGGCGAGGCTGTGGCCATTGGTTTGTTGTATGCAGCTCATCTTGCGCACCGAATGGGTCGCATTGATTCCGCTCGTGTTGATCAGCATTATGAAGTCGTGCATGGTGTGTACGGCCTGCGTCATGCGTTGCCAAACGGAATCACTCCAGACCAACTCATTATTGATATGGGTAGAGATAAGAAGGCAATTGATTCGATTACTTTTGTGCTCGACTCGGCAACCGGCCTCGAAGTGGTGTCCGGCGTATCAGCGGACATGATTCGTCTGGCTCTTGATGATCTTGTTCTTCGCCTTGGCTAATTGCCTCTATGGCTCACCAATTGGATCCCTGTTGGCGACCACCATGTGGATTGAAACGGTTCGACTAGAGGGAAATACCATCGATCAGGCAACCTGGGCGGAGTACGGTGGCTGATATGTCTTTGTCGTCAATTCTTCTTTTACATGGCCCAAACCTGAATCTTCTCGGCACCCGTGAACCAGAGGTATATGGCCACGCAACGTTGGCAGACCATGTGGCCACAGTTGTGGCGGCGGCAGCTACGCATGGCATCCCTGTAGAGAATCTTCAGTCCAATACCGAAGGTGAGATGGTGAACGCGATTCACGCAGCCAAGGGGAAAGTAGATGGCATCATCATTAATGCTGGGGCGTTCACTCATTACTCGTGGGCTGTTCACGACGCATTGAAGTCGTATCCAGGCAATGTGATCGAAGTTCATTTGTCTAATCCGGGTGCACGCGAGCAGTTTCGTCACGTCAGCGTGTTGGCACCCGTTGTCAACGGAACCATTTCTGGATTTGGTGGACTCGGGTATGCGCTGGCCGTTGATGCATTGGTCGAATTAGCTTCTCAATAATGGATGTGTCTCGACGCCTATCTCGTCTGAGTGCGAGTAGTGCAGCCGACTTTGTACTGGTACTTCGGTTAGAAGACATCCGTTGGTTGACGGGCTTTACAGGTGGCACAGCACAATTGGTCGTACAACGTTCCACGCATGATGCATGGTTGCTAGTTGACGGTCGATACTTTGAACGCGCAATAGCCGAAACCACGGCATCGCACGCATTGGTTCATGTTGAGCGTGTGATTGCAGACATCACGACGGAACAGATGATCGGACGCATTGTTGGTACGTCTGCTCTTGCCGTTGACCCATCGCATCTCACTGCTCACCACATGACAACGCTGCAAAACGTCTGCACGGTTCATTCTGAAAAAACTCAACTAGATGACCTTCGCCGCGTCAAAGATGAATCAGAGATTGCACTCATTGCTCGATCCGCAACAATTGCAGATATGGCCTTGGCGACTGTTGTGGCAGACGGCTTGATAGGTAGATCAGAAAAACAGATTCGCAATCAATTAGATCACTTGATGAGAGAGGGTGGAGCAGATGATGTGGCGTTTGAAACAATCGTTGCTACCGGGCCGAACGGAGCACGGCCCCACCATGAACCTTCTGATGACGTCGTGCAGAATGGTCACGGAGTCGTGATTGATTTCGGCGCAATGGTGGATGGGTATAAGAGCGATATGACGCGCACCATTCGTGTCGGAAACACCTCTAGCGAATATGACCGCATGTTCGAACTCGTGTGTGAGGCAGAAATGGCCGGAGTAATGGTCGTGAAGGAAGGGGTTGTCGGATCAGACATTGATGCCGCTGCCCGACGCGTTTTTGAGCGAGAAGGTGTCGATCACGAATATGTTCACGGCACAGGGCATGGAATAGGGCTCTATATCCACGAACAACCCATCTTTTCACCACGGTGTGTGGCGGTTCTGGCCACTAATGAGGTGGTGACTGTCGAGCCTGGGCTCTATCGTGGTGGGGTAGGCGGCGTTCGGATCGAGGATCTGGTCGTTGTCGCCGGCGATTCGTGCCGAATTCTTACGCAGACCCCCAAGGACCTCACATGCCCGCGATCACCACGAACGATCTGAAAAACGGAATCACACTCCAACTCGACAACGGACTCTTTACTGTTGTTGAATTTCAGCACGTGAAGCCTGGAAAAGGTGGAGCCTTTGTGCGCACCAAGTTGCGCAACCTGAAGAACGGCAATGTATTAGAAAAAACCTTCAATGCGGGTATTCGTGTTGAACAAGCGATTCTTGACAAGCGTGACATGCAGTTTTTGTACAAAGACGGTGATGACTTCGTATTCATGGATACTGATTCATATGATCAAATGACAGTTACACCTGCAGCTCTCGGAGATGCCGCTGATTATCTGGTCGAACAAGCAATGGCGATTATCGCTTACCACAACGGTGAAATCATCACTGTTGAAATTCCAGCATCTGCCGAACTTGTCATTGCGGATACTGAGCCAGGAGTGCAAGGCGACCGTGTCTCAGGCGCTCGCAAGCCAGCCACTCTCGAAACCGGAAAAGTCATTCAGGTTCCATTGTTTGTGAACGTGGGAGACAAAGTAAAGGTTGACACTCGCACCGGCGACTACGTCACACGCGTCTGATGGCCCGTGACCCGGAATCATTTCGCGCCAGTGATGAAAGAACTGATGCTCGCGAGCAGGCAGTTATTTTCTTATACGAATCCGAACAACGTTCAATGTCTCCGCTTGAGTTGTTGGCTGACCGGGGAGTCGCATCTGCAGATCTCACCGGTGAATTATTGAACGGTATCGAGACCCATCGTGTTGCCATTGATGAGGCAATCGTTTTGCACGCAAAGGGATGGGCGCTTGATCGCATGCCAGC
>WLSJ01000114.1 GCA_009705865.1 Actinomycetota bacterium
CACGACTCGCGGAGCACGTATTTGCCACACGATGGACCAATCAGTAGGTGTTAACCCGCTGTGAACAGAAAGAAGCGGCAAACGATTGAGCAACTCAAGTGGGACCCGCCACCATGTTGGACCAGCTGGCCCAATCATCAAGCCAAGCAACAATGAGCATGCGAGTGCAACAACGGCAGCAGGAATCCACCACCGGCTTGCGCCGCGCATGCTCATCGAAGTCGACATGAGTGACTGCTACTTGCTTGCCACTGTGATTGCCGCAGCAAATTGCTCGATGAGATCTACGACGCGTGGTCCCCAGCGAGATGCCACATCATCATCAAGTTCTACAACATGATTGTTCTTCACCGCATCAATGCCTGACCAGCCCGGACGCTTTGCTACTTCTACAGCACTAGTTGCACAGCACTTTGTATCTGCCAGAAAGACAATGGCGGGGTTCGCTTTCACAATTGCTTCAGCATTCAGTTGTGGGTAATCGTTGCCAGCTTCTACACCATCGGCAATGTTTGTAAACCCGAATGGCTTCAATAATGCACCAACAAAGGTGTTCGACGTGACTGAATACAACGTGTTGTCTAGTTCATAGAAATATGACTTTGGCGACATCGGTGCTGAGATATTTTCTGTTGCCTTTGCAATACGTGACTTCATTGTTTCAATCAATGCTGCAGCATCCTTGTCATGACCAGTCAGTGTGCCAAGTTCAGTAATTTGTTTGTAAACATCATCAAGTGTTGCTGCAGCAGCACCTGTCCACACTGTAATTTTCTGGCTAGAGATCGACTGCAACTGCTCAGTGATCTTGTTCATGTCATTTGAAATCAACACAACGTCAGGCGTGTACCCAATAATTGCTTCAACGCTTGGTTCATACGCTGACATCTTCGTTACTTTGTCGGCTACTTCAGAGGGGTATGTGCTGAGTGAATCAACAGCAACAACTTGGTCACCTGCACCAATGGCGTACAACATCTCTGTTGCTGTTGGTGACAAGCTGACAATGCGGTGAGTAATTGCAGGAACTGTGGTGTCTGGCGTTGAGTTGCCACTTCCACACGCTGCAAGAACAACGGTTGCAACTATTGCTGCTGTCAGCGCTCGTTTTCGAGACATTCTGATAATTGACATAATTCTTCCTCCAGGGAATTGGAGAAAGAAGAGTGGGTCACAGTGAAAACAGCTGACGCTGCACTCTCCGCGGGCCGCCCTTCCTTCGAGGTTCGGTTTCGCATACACAAACAGGCGACCGGACTTGTCTGGATCGGATTTCTCCGACCAGCATCACCGTTGCGGGACAGTGCCGGAGTTTCGCCGGACTTCGCTGGGTTGAGTACTGCACATCGTTTCACCGATGCACTAATTGTCACCGTAGCAGAACGAGAGACGGTGACACACAATTGTGTGCTGGCGTTTACGCCACGTAGTCAATAATGCGCTGAATACCATCAACAAGGTCGGCATCGCCGAGAGCAAATGAGAAACGCGCAAAGCCTGGAGCTCCGAATGCTTCACCTGGCACGATTGCTACGTTGACATCAGTGAGAATCATGTCTGCCAATTCCATGGTGGTCTTTGCAGTCTTTCCCTTGATGTCACGATTCAACAAACCAGAAAAGTTCGGGAAGCAATAAAAAGCGCCCTGGGGTTCCATGCATGTAACACCAGGAATGGTGGACAACATCTTGTGCATCAGTGCACCACGACGCGCAAACGCTTCACGCATCATGTGTACCGCAGACAAATCACCGCTTACTGCAGCAAGCGCTGCAACCTGTGACACGTTGGCAACGTTTGACGTGGCATGTGATTGAAAGTTTGTTGAAGCCTTCATGATGTCTTTTGGACCGATCATCCAGCCAACACGCCACCCAGTCATTGCATATGTTTTTGCAACACCATTTACGATGAGACACTGATTCGCGAGTTCAGGAACAAGAGTTGGCATTGACGTGAATTTGTGATCACCGTATGTGAGGTGTTCGTAAATTTCGTCAGTAACAACCCATACTTTGTTTTTAACTGCCCATTCGCCAATGGCGCGTACTTCGGCTTCTGGATACACAGAACCACTTGGGTTGTCTGGCGATACAAACAGCAACACTTTTGTTCGTGGTGTGAGAGCTTTGTCTAGTTGTTCAACAGTGACGCGGAATCCGTTTTTTTCTTCCGTATCAATAATGACAGGCACTCCCCCAGCCAATGTGACGGCCTCTGGGTATGTGGTCCAAAATGGTGCAGGACAAATAACTTCGTCGCCCGGATCACACAGTGCAGCAAATGCAGTGAACACGGCATGCTTGCCGCCATTAGTGATGAGTACTTGATCTGCTGTGCATGCAAAGCCACTGTCGCGCATTGTCTTCACTGCCACTGCTTCACGCAGTTCAGGTAAACCAGCAGCTGGTGTGTAGCGCTGGTATTTCACTTCACGACAAGCCTTGACCGCTGCTTCCACGATGTGTTCAGGGGTGGCAAAGTCGGGCTCGCCGGCTCCGAAGCCAATGACATTGAGACCTTGGGCTTTCAGGGCCTTGGCCTTGGCGTCGACCGCCAAGGTGGCTGACTCGGCAATGGCGCCGAGACGAGCAGAAACACGTCGCAATTCTTGTGGAGCAGGCATAAGTGAAAGGATTACACGGTGAGCGATAAGAACCAACTTGATTTTAAAATTCCCCAGCAACTTCTTCCGCTAGATGGCCGATTTGGGTGTGGACCTTCCAAAGTTCGCCCAGAACAGCTGCAGGCAGTCATGTCCCGCATGACTTCGGTGATGGGCACCTCGCACCGCCAGGCGCCTGTGAAGAACATCGTGGGCTCTGTACGAGACGGGCTCTCGTCCTTGTTCTCCCTACCCGCAGGTTGGGAAATTGTCATGGGCAACGGTGGCTCCACCGTGTTCTGGGACGTCGCCACATTTGGCCTCATTCGTGAACGAAGCCATCACTTGGTGTTCGGCGAATTCTCTTCCAAGTTTGCAGAAGCTTCTGCTGCTGCTCCTCACTTGGCTGACCCCGTTGTTGTGACTTCAGATACCGGTACTCATCCTGCACCTGCAAGTGATTCAAGTTGCGATGTGTACGCATACCCACATAACGAAACATCTACAGGTGTTGCGATGACACCTGTTCGCCCTTCAAAAGATGGACTCGTCGTAGTTGATGCGACATCTGCAGCTGGCGGCCTCATGTGGGACCCAGCAAATGTTGATGTGTATTACTTTGCTCCACAGAAATGCTTTGCATCTGATGGAGGCTTGTGGTTGGCAGCATGCTCACCAGCAGCAATTGAACGTATTCGTGAAATTAAAGCAACAAAGCGTTGGATGCCTGCGTCGCTTGACTTGTCGATCGCACTTGATAACTCAGTTGCAAACCAGACCTACAACACTCCGGCACTTGCCACTCTCATCATGTTGGACGAACAAGTGAAATGGCTGAACTCGAATGGCGGTTTGTCATGGGCAGCTGCACGGACTGCAGAATCAGCACGCAATATCTACTCATGGGCAGAGGCTCGTGAGTTTGCATCACCATTCGTGGCAAACCCTGCACAGCGGTCTGACGTGGTGGCGACTATTGATATTGACGGCGTTGACGCCAACACCATCAGTGCCATATTGCGCGCCAATGGCGTTGTAGATACTGACAGTTACCGCAAATTGGGCCGCAACCAGTTGCGTGTTGGCATGTTCCCTGCCATTGACCCAGCAGACGTTGCAGCACTCACAGCCTGTATTGACGTAGTGGTTGACCATCTTCGTTCGTAGATTGAACAACAATGCCCATCAACGTTGAAGAAGTTCTAGAGACATATTGGGATGATCTCGCGCCACTGCGCAACCCCGTCATGCTCGTTGCGCTGCGTGGGTTGTTTGATATTGGTGGCGTAGCAACATCAGCGCTTGACTGGATGCTAAAAGAACGTGACGCAACAGTTGTTTCAGACATTGACCCAGACCCATTTTTTGACTTCACGCAAGAACGCCCTGAACAAGTCATCGATGAAGATGGTGAACGACAAATTCAGTGGCCGGAAAATGACTTCATGATTATTCGTTACCCAGAGGGTGCTCGGGACATGATCGTGCTCAACGGTGTTGAGCCACACGTTTCTTGGGGAACATTTTCTCAATGCATCGTTGAAGTGGCTCGCGGCCTTGGATGCAATCTTGTAGTCAGTCTTGGTGCCGCTGCGGAACAAACGCCACATACACGCGTTCCGCTTGTGGTTGGTAGTACCACCAATGAAGACCTTGCATCGCGTCTCGGATTGAGCCGTCCGCAGTATCAAGGACCAACTGGCTTGGCTGGCGTCAT
This sequence comes from Actinomycetota bacterium, assembly GCA_009705865.1. Taxonomy (GTDB): domain Bacteria; phylum Actinomycetota; class Acidimicrobiia; order Acidimicrobiales; family Ilumatobacteraceae; genus UBA2093. Next base: position 4,323 of record WLSJ01000114.1, read on the forward strand.
GTTGAACGCACTTGATGAAGCACATATCCCTAGCATCAGTCTTCGTGTTGGTGTTCCTCACTATCTGATGCATGCACAACACCCAAAGAGCGCAGCTGCTTTGTTGCAGCACCTGCAACATGTTTTAGGAATTCCCACAGATCATCAAAATTTGGTCGAAGAAATTTCGCGTTGGCAGGAACTGCATGACGCAGCTGTTGAAGGCGACCCAGAAGCGTCGGCGTATGTCACCATGCTCGAGCAGCGTTATGACCACGCCATGGAACGCAATATGCCTAGCGGCGAAGATCTAGCTGCAGAACTCGAAGAGTTCCTACGCGGCCAATCCGACGACGACCCTTCCTAAACAGGCCTCCGCTCGCCCACATAGGGATTGATGAACACACAAATCAGACCTAATCTCTTACCTATGCAACTCACCGCCGTCATTTGGTCAGACCCTTCCGGCGGTTTCTGCTCGCTTAACCCTGATACGGGTACAGCCAGTCAGGGCGCCACTGTTGAAGAGGCGCTAGCAAATCTTGAAGAAGCCACAACTTTGTACCTTGAGGAGAGCCCGCTAACTAGTGGCTCACCAGTGACAGGTGCTTTTGTGACTACTTTTCACATTTCAGACGTTGCCTAAGCTCCCCGTCTGCTCTGGCGCCGAAGTTATTCAAGTTCTCATCAGGCTCGGATTCGAAACTCGTCGACAACGAGGTAGCCACATAGTGCTGCGAAAAGAAAACATCGTGTGCGTTGTTCCACTTCATAACGAATTGAAAAACGGAACGCTACGAAACGTCCTTAAACAATCAGAGGTCTCCGTTGCTGAATTTCTGAGCGCCTACAAAAAGCGCTGAGTTATTTGATGGCTGCGAAGCCCAATGC
>WLSJ01000115.1 GCA_009705865.1 Actinomycetota bacterium
AGTTGTGCTTATCGGCAAGCAGGGCGAACATACAGTTACCGCTGACGATTGGGCAGATGCTCTTGGCACTATTGGTTATGAAATCGTGTGCGGCATAAGCCCACGAATCTTTCGGCGGTACTCGTGATCGACCTTCGTTCGTCAAGCGTTGAAGAGACGCACACTATTGCTGCGGCTATTGCAGGTCTAGTTCGACCACGTGACATGGTGTTACTCGTCGGTGAAATGGGTGCCGGTAAAACTGCATTCGCGACTGGGTTTGCAAAGGCACTCGGAGTACACGGTGATGACCACGTGTCATCGCCAACTTTTACTTTGGTTCATTCCCATACCTCTGGTCGGATTCCATTGCACCACGCAGACCTGTATCGGTTGACGAGTTTGGCTGAAGTTGCAGATCTTGGTATTCGTGAGTTGCTTGATATGGGAGCTGTTGGGCTTGTGGAATGGGGAGACGTTGCTTCTGAAGTCCTTGGTGATGGACTCAGTGTCACTCTTGAGGCTGATGACGAAGATGAAGACGTCCGCTTGATCACCGTGGCTGTTGACGGTCATGCATGGGACACACGCTGGGAAATGCTGAAAAATGCATTACGTAGTTGGACACTTCGATGATTCTCGGAATTGAAACATCAGTTGATCATGTCGGCGTCGCAGTAGGTGACTATCGCGGCATTCGCGCGCATTCAATGTTGGCAAGCGACCGTCGTCATGCCGAATCGTTAACGCCAATGATTCAATTTGTTCTACAACAAGCAGACGCCACCATGGCAGACCTTTCAGCAATTGCGGTTGATGTAGGGCCAGGTTTATTCACGGGCATGCGCGTGGGTATTGCAAGTGCAGCATCACTTGCGTGGGCACTTGAGCTTCCTGTTGCTCCAGTGTGCAGTCTTGATGCGCTTGCCATGAACGCAGAGTGGTCAGACAATGTGGTGGCCGCATCACTTGATGCTCGCCGTGGCGAGGTGTACTGGGCGCTGTATCGCATGCGTGGTGTTGGCGCAGAACCGCTTCGACTAACAGAACCCGTAGTGTCGAGCCCTGAAGATATGGCTGTGCACTTGGCAGATCGTGGCGAAGACATTATGTGCGTGGGTACCGGATTTGTTCGTCATGCTGAGTTGTTTGAAGATGTGCCATGGGCGCTGATGGCCGGGGAGCCGCACGCATTTCCAACGGCGCAACAAGTCGTAGTGCTCGCGTCACATCGCATCGCGGCTGATGACACTGTGCAAGCTGGCGACATCGCACCAATGTATTTGCGTGCTCCTGATGCAGAAATCAATTGGCTGACTCGTGAGGCAACACAATGAGTTTTCTTCGTGAACGTATGACTGATGCACTGACTACTGAGACAATGCGTCGCCGCCATCTTCGTCGTGTGATGGAAATTGAGGACGGGCTGTATCCACGCCCGTGGACTCACCGAACATTTGTTACTGAACTATCCCTGATGCGCGAAGGTGCTCGGTATTACCTCGTTGCCTATGTCGGTGATGTGCTGGTGGGGTATGGCGGGCTGATGTTTAGTGGCGATGATGCCCACGTTACGAATGTGGCAGTTGATCCTGATTGGCAGGGCCGCGGTGTTGCAACCGAAATCATGCTTGATCTTGTTTTGCTTGCACGTGACCGCGGGTGTTTAGCCATGACATTGGAAGTACGCCATACCAATACTGCAGCTCAACAGTTGTATCGGCGTTTTGGTTTTGTTCCGGCAGGAATACGCAAGAAGTACTACGAAAACAAAGATGATGCAATCATCATGTGGGCCCACGGTGTTGATACCCCAGAGTTCCTAGAACGTATTCGTCTGATCGAATCGAGGCGACCATCATGACTTCACATGTAGTGAATGAATCAACAGTGGTACTTGCAATTGAAACCAGTTGCGATGAAACCGCAGCATCAGTAGTGATGGGTGGAAATGACATCTTGTCATCCATCGTTTCCAGCCAGATCGAAATCCATGCGCGCTTTGGTGGCGTGGTGCCTGAAGTGGCAAGCCGTGCACACTTGGAAGCGCTTATCCCTGTAGTCAATGCTGCAATCACAGAAGCGGGTATCTTGCCGTCGCGTGTTGATGTCGTTGCAGCAACAGCTGGGCCTGGCCTAATAGGTGCCTTGCTAGTTGGTGTATCAGCAGCGAAGTCACTTGCTCTTGTATGGGACAAACCATTTGTTGGTGTGAACCATTTAGAAGCTCATTTGTATGCGGGACTACTTGATGACCCCACATTGCAGTTTCCACTTGTGGTGCTACTGGTGTCGGGTGGCCACACCATGATTATTGAAATGCGTGGCCATGGTGATTACGTCATCATGGGACGCACTATTGACGATGCAGCGGGTGAGGCGTACGACAAGGTTGCACGGTATTTGCAACTGGGGTATCCGGGTGGTCCGGCAATTGACAAAATTGCGCCAGACGGAAACCCTCATGCTGTCGAGTTTCCGCGCGCCATGATGCACGACGGTCTTGATGTGTCTTTTAGTGGGTTAAAGACTTCCGTTATCAACTACGTGAAGAAGAACCCAGGTGTGGCGAATGTTGATATTGCAGCGTCCTTTCAGGCCGCTGTTGTTGATGTGCTGTGTGCGAAAACCATCAAGGCCGCACAGAAAGTAGGCGCAAAAGGAATCGTGCTAGGTGGGGGAGTATCTGCCAACTCATTGTTGCGTTCAGAAATGACAACACGTGGTGCTGCTGCAGGTTTCACGGTGGCATTGCCAAGTCGTGACATGTGCACTGATAACGCTGCAATGATTGCTGCTGCCGCGTGGCACAGACTTGCGTCTGATGGCCCAACTAGTTTGTCGTGTGGTGCATATCCGAATCTAAAACTTGATGCGGTGCCACGATGACACGTTTGCCACTTGTCCTTCGTGGCAGAGAGTTTCCTATTCCTGTGGTGCTTGCACCAATGGCGGGTGTCACCAATATTCCTTTTCGCGCGCAGTGTCGTTCCTTTGGGCCTGATCTTGTGTACGTCAGTGAGATGGTGATGGCTGTTGCGCTAGTTCACGGCAATGAGCGAACCAAGAAGATGGTTGCGTTTGGCCCCGATGAAGATTTTCGGAGTTTGCAGATTTACGGAAGTGACCCTGACTTTGTAGGCAAAGCAGTGCGCGCGTTGTGCGAACAAGACATTGCTGATCACATAGATATGAACTTTGGTTGCCCAGCAACAAAGGTCACTCGTAAAGGCGGTGGGGCAGCAGTTCCTGTCAAACGCAATCTGACCCGTGCAATCATGGCTGCAGCAGTGAAAGCCGCTGAACCATTTGGCGTACCCATTACGTGCAAGTTCCGTATTGGCATCAATGACAACATCACCACATTTCTAGATACTGGCAAAACAGCTGAAGACGAGGGCATTGCAATGATTGCGTTGCATGCTCGCACTGCTGAACAGCATTATGCGGGCCACTCGCATTGGGAAAAGATTGCCGAACTGAAACAAGCGGTGACAAGCATTCCTGTATTGGGCAATGGTGATATTTGGGAAGCACACGATGCCATCGACATGATGGAACAGACCGGTTGCGACGGTGTTGTTGTGGGTCGTGGATGCCTCGGAAAACCGTGGCTGTTTCGTGATCTCGTTGATGCTTTTAGCGGCAGAGAAGTACAGGCATCACCGAATCTCGGTTTTGTTCTGAACGTCATGCAAGAACACGCACAAGGTCTGATGGAAATTATGGGACCTGATTACGGCATTCGTAACTTCCGCAAACATTGCGGCTGGTATCTCACTGGGTATCCAGTTGGTTCCGAAGTACGTCGATCATTTGCCACAGTGTCAACGTTTGAGCAGTTGCAAGAAATTTCTTCACACCTTGATCATGCAATGACACTTCTGCCTGGTGGAGAACGCTTTACTCGCGGTCACACAAATGGCCCAATCAAAGTTGTATTGCCAGAGGGCTACTTAGATAATCGCGATGATCTCACCGTGCCAGATGATGGCCATGAGATGGCGTTAAGTGGTGGCTAAATAAGTTTCGACAGTGCAACTGACGCAGCGAGCATCACAGTGTTCATTGCGATCATGGTGGTGATTAACCATTTCGTTTGCTCGTGCAGTCGCTTTTCAAGAGTTGCTTCAAATCTCAATTGAAGAGCATGCATATCGCCCTTGAGTTCATCACGCAGATGTTGCATTTCATCACGTAGATGTTGGATGTCGGTTTTGGTGGCGACGTCGGCCCAGCCGACGGGAGGAAGAAGTTCCATAAGTGTGTCAGCTGCCTCCTCGCTCAGAATCTGACCCATTGCGGTCCGTAATTGAAATCTAGACGCTTCAGTAATACTCATGTCAAGGATGTGTGCGGGAGTCGTAGAGTTCAGGAATGGAATCACACAGTTTCGTTGTGCTCGCATCGCGTTCGCCCCGACGCGTTGAATTGCTGAAACAATTGTTAGCGGACTTCACTGTGGTGCCTGCCGACATTGATGAGACTCCGCAACCGCATGAAGACCCCGTGTCGTATGTGAAACGCCTGGCGATAGAGAAAGCGCGCGCCGTATATATGGTCAGCGATTCTTCTGCCATCGTGATTGGCGCAGACACCACGGTTGATCTTGATGGGCACATCTTTGGTCAGCCTGTTGATGACAACGACGCCCGCGAAATGTTGCGTCGCCTCAGTGGAACTACCCATCAGGTCCATACAGGGGTGGCAGTTGTGAGTGCCGTGGGGGAACAGGTTGAGGTCGTCAGCTCCAGTGTCACCTTTCTTGACCTTCAGCCAGAGATGATCGAGTGGTATGTCGGCACAGGCGAATCGGCCGGTAAGGCCGGTTCCTATGCCATTCAGGGTCATGGCAGCGCCTTGGTGGCCTCATCGGCCGGATCCATGACCAATATCATCGGCCTTCCACTGGAAGAGACGGCTCAATTGCTGGGGCTTCCAGCCCCGAAATAGGACACGGAAACGGGTCTGGCGTTGCTAAGGCGGCAGATCAGTCCGTATCATTAGCAGTCGCACTCCTCGAGTGCTAATCCCCGGACCGGGTCACCGGTCCTACTTCTCGGAGGAACATTATGAACCTGAAGCCACTCGATGACCGCATCGTTGTCAAGCCAAGCGAAGCAGAGCAGA
>WLSJ01000116.1 GCA_009705865.1 Actinomycetota bacterium
CATGAACCAGCGCATTCGTCATTTAACCGTTGCACTGATCGTGTTGTTCGGAGTGCTTCTTGTACAGCTCACTAATTGGCAAGTAGTGCAACGCGATTCACTGGTAAGTGATTCCCGCAATAATCGTGTGACCGTGCGTGAGTTCGATACTCCACGTGGCGACATTATTACGGCTGATGGCGCAGTGATTGCGCAAACTCTTCCTGTTGATATTGCGAATGGTTCCAGCAAATACAAATATCAGCGCACATACCCAAAGGGTGAACTGTTCGCCAACATCACTGGCTACTACACACTCGGGTATGGCAGTACTCAACTAGAGCGCACACAGTCAGATGTGTTGGCCGGTACGACTGCGCAACAACAACTGGAAGCAACGGGCGGTTTGTTTTCGAAAGAAGATGTGTCTGGCAGTGTGCGTGTAACGCTGCGCGCAGACTTGCAGGCAGCAGCAAAGAAGGCGCTAGGAAATCGCGAAGGGTCAGTTGTGGTTCTTGACCCGAAGACCGGTGCGGTATTGGCCATGTATTCGAACCCGTCGTATGACCCGAACCTGATTGCATCACACAATGGCAACGTGGTGAACGAAGCATTGAATACGTTGCAAGCAGATGAAGCAAAACCATTGTTGGCCAACGCCTACCAAGAGCGCTACATGCCAGGATCAACATTCAAGATTGTCACCACCACCGTTGGTCTTGAAACAGGAAAGATTGACATGATGAGCGTGTTCAAGAATGAACGCTCATGGTTGCCACCGAATACTAAGAAACCAATTCGTAACTACGGCAAAAAAGTATGTGGCGGAGACTTGGCCGAAGTGTTCCGACGCAGTTGCAATATTCCGTTTGCTCAAACTGCGGTTGCAATTGGCCCAGATCTCATGGTGAATGGTGCAAACAGATTCGGGTTTGATGAACGTGTTCCGTTTGATCTGCCTGGCGCAGCTGCCAGCACCTTTGGCGGTATCGCAGCTGACTTCGCAGATTCTTTGGCGCTACTTGCAATTCACGGATTCGGCCAAGGCCAGGTGCAAGTGACTCCATTACATATGGCAATGATTGCTGGCAGCGTGGCAAATGGTGGCGTGATGATGAAGCCGCATGTCATAAATTCGACTGTTACCCACAACGGCACTGTCATGAGCACCACTTCACCTGAAGCATGGAAAACGCCAATGTCTCCCACGACAGCTGCGACACTGACGCAACTCATGATTGGCGTGGCACAAACGGGCACTGCCGCTTGTTGTTTGCAATTGAAGGGCGGCATTTCAGTTGCAGCAAAGACGGGAACAGCGCAATTGAATGCTGAAGGCGAAAAACAAAGATCTCATGCCTGGATCACTGCTTTTGCCCCTGCTGAAGCCCCGCGATTCGTTGTGTCTGTATTTATTAAAGGTGTGAACGATGCGGTGAGCGCCAGTACTGGTGGGCATTTGGCAGGTCCTGTAGCCCGCGATGTGCTGAATGCCGCATTGGCTCTGCCCATAGGGCAATAGCCAGCACAGGTAACCTCTAAGAGCCGTATGTCGAATCAGAACCCCCAAGTCATTAACGAGCGCTACGAGATTTCTCGGCGCATTGGTCGCGGAGGCATGGCAGATGTGTTCCTGGCTCGTGACCTTTTGCTCGACCGTGACGTGGCGGTCAAAGTTCTCTTCCCTGAACACGCCGTTGACCCGAACTTTGTGGAACGTTTTCGCCGTGAGGCCCAGAGCGTTGCCGGGCTGAATCACCCGAACATCGTGGGTGTGTATGACTGGGGTCAAACCGGCAATACCTATTTCATGGCCATGGAGTTTGTGAAGGGTCGCACGTTGTCTGAAGCATTACGCCGCCAAGGCCGCATGACTTCAGTTTCAGCAGCTGGTGTTGGTGCAGCTATTGCCAATGCGTTGGCGTATGCGCACCGCAACAATGTGGTGCACCGCGACATTAAGCCCGCAAACATTTTGTTAGGCGAAGACGGTGCTATCAAAGTGGTGGACTTCGGTATTGCACGCGCACTTGATGCCGGTCACGAAGGCGGGCTAACACAAGACGGTGCTGTTATGGGTACCGCAACCTATTTCTCACCAGAACAAGCAAAAGGTGAAGGCCTTGATCTTCGTTCTGATCTGTATTCACTTGGTGTGGTGCTGTATGAACTTGTTGCGGGAAAGCCGCCTTTTGCTGGCGATTCAGCATTGGCTACTGCATACAAACAAGTGAACGAAGCTGCACCACGTTTGCGCGACCTTGTTGCTGATGTTCCGTTGGCATTAGAGGCAATCATTGCTAAGTGCCTCACGAAGAATGCTGACATGCGATACAACAATGCAGAACAACTGCGCGATGATTTGCGCCGTTTCATGAACGGTGAACCAACACTTGCTGTTGATGAAGCCCGCGTACGTTCTGGCAAAGCACCGCTCGGCAATGCAAATCTTGACCAAGCAACAACAATGATGCCGTCTGTTGAAGGCGATTCTTCTGCAACTCAAGTGTTGCCGCGCACCACTGTGATGCCTGCAACCATGGCACCAGTTGAAACATTGCCTGAATACGACGATGATCGACCAAGCAAGCGAAGCTATGTGATTGGTGCAGTGATTGCTGGCGTTGTCATTCTGGGTGGCATTATTTTCCTGATCTCCTCAATGGGTGGTGCGTCTGGCATCACAGTGCCAAACGTCAACGGCGTCACATGTGATGTTGCAAAACTGAAACTAGAAACTGCCAAGTTCACTGTGGCGCTAAACCCAGCAGACACTGTGTGCGATGCAACACATATTGTTTCTAGCCAAGTTCCTGCAGCAGGCGATGTTGCAAAAGAAGGCGAAGCAATCACGTTGGTGTTCCCTGTTGCGCAAGTTGAAGTGCCAGCGTTGCTTGGGCTGACAGCTGAAGCTGCACAAGCAGCGGTTGAAGGCGCCGGTTTTGTATTTGTCAAAGGCGCTGATGTGCTTGACAAGACATATGCAATTGGTCAAGTTGCTGTTCAGGCTCCCGCCGGAAAAACTTTGTTGGCAAAGGGACAAACAGTCACAGTCAATGTCTCTGGTGGTTCTGGTCAATTGGCAGTGCCCAATGTTGTGGTTGGTCAAACAACCGCAGCTGCGCAAACTTTCTTAACTGCAGAGCCATACAAATTTGTTGTCACTGTCACGCAAGAAGCAAGTGCCACCATTGCCAAAGGCCTTGTGATTCGTACTGATCCTGCGCAAGGAACATTGGTTGATGCTGCAACGCCGATCACCTTGTTTGTCTCAAGTGGCCCGGCACCTGTTGTGATGCCGAACGTCAAGGGCCAAACCGAAGCTGCTGCTCGTGATGCATTAACGAAACTTGGCCTCACCGCCACCGTTGAATATGTCGATGTGGCAGCAGGAAATGCAAGCATCGGCAAAGTGATTGCTCAAGACACCACTGCTGCCAGCATGGTGAACCCAGGCACGGCAGTTGTGTTAACAGTCGGCCGCGACTCCAGCACCACAGTCCCCCCCGCCGGCTAACCCCTCCCCCTATTAGGGTGTGGCTATGACATTACGACTCACAGACAAAGACCACGAGAGCCTCAAAGCCTGTGCCTCTTACCTTGGAATCTCTGTAGAAGATGCAGCAGGACAAGCGGTTCGTGAATACATCGAGCGCTTTGACAATCGTGCACGAATAGTTGGGGCTACAGACAATATTTTATCTGTTCATGCAGATGCGATTGAGCGACTAGGTCAATAACTTCACCAACAGAATTTCTTAATCACGATGGTCTCTGGCGTCTCCAATTGCGGTGAGCACAAAGTCATTGGGAACAAGCGGACGGCGAAGATCTGCCGTTTGTTCGAAAACTTCTTCCCACGTCAAGGTGTTGGCAGATTCAGTAATGATCTGAGAAACATACTGTTCAAGTGTTAATCCGGATATTGCAGCACGTTGCTGCAACACATTGCGGATTTCAGGTGGAAGATTGCGAATCGAAATGCGCGACATATTTCCATTCTGATTTCGTTTCAGGGCAAATGCAAGTGACATACCCCGATGTGTACCGACTAGCCAGCGGTTTGGCAGGGTTAGGCGCAGCGGCGAAGGAAGTTGCGCAATAGGTCGTGGCCTGATGCAGTCAAAATGCTTTCAGGGTGAAACTGCACGCCCTCTACATCGAAATCACGATGGCGAACTCCCATCACAATGCCGTCAGAAGTCTGTGCAGTCACCAACAAATGTTCTGGCATTGTTGCTGCGTCAATAACAAGCGAGTGATACCGCGTTGCTTCAAGCGGCGATGGCACACCTTCAAACACGCCAGTGTTGTTGTGCGTGATGAAAGAAGTTTTTCCGTGCATTAGTTCTGGTGCGCGCACAACATTGCCGCCATACACATGACCAATTGCTTGATGTCCTAAACACACACCAAACACAGGAACGGTTCCGGCGAATGCAGAAATGGCGTCGCAGATTATTCCGGCGTCTTCAGGGCGGCCAGGGCCAGGCGACAGCAACACGCCATCTGGTTCAAGAGCAATTGCTTCAGCAACCGTGATCTGATCGTTGCGCACCACGATGGGTTCAGCGCCCAGTTCACCGAGATATTGCACGATGTTGTAGACGAAGCTGTCGTAGCTATCAATTACTAGAACCCGTGTCACCCCATAAGCCTGCCGTGTGAAAGGCCCTTTTGCGAAACGGATTACGCGTGCGTGTCTGTGGGCGTGGGCGTTCTACACTTGAGACGTGGCAACTCAGAAGAAAAAAGGCGGACGCGTAACCCCGAAAGGCGGAAACAAGCCCGAGCATCATTTCGGCCATCACGACCCGTCGGTCAACGCCAGCAGTCGATGCGCCCCACCTGTTCCGGTCTATGAAAAGCACAGCGCGCCCTGGGTGCCAGTGCTGATGTTCGTCCTTCTTGGCCTTGGCGCCCTCGTGATCTTGTTCTATTACTTGGGTTTTGTTCCTGGTGGACGCAGCAACTGGTACCTAGCAGCAGGGCTTTCCTCGCTACTTGGCGGGTTGTACACAGCCACCAAATACCACTGATACTGGTCGGTACACCCC
>WLSJ01000117.1 GCA_009705865.1 Actinomycetota bacterium
CGTTACAGATATCAAACCATCGCGCTGTATCGCGCACACTGCGTGTCATGCCGCCCGTAGTAACGGTGAGGTTGCCGTATTCAACATGTGGCCCACGTGGAATACGACCAAAGGTTGATTTCAGCCCGACAAGACCTGTGAACCCAGCAGGAATGCGAATAGAACCGCCACCATCACCGCCGGTTCCGAGTGCAAAGAGCCCTCCCGCCACACCTGCTGCGCCACCACCTGATGAACCGCCTGGAGTCCGTTCGGTATTCCACGGGTTGCGAGTGACGCCGTTTAACACTGTGCGTGTCACATTGACTCCGCCGAATTCGCTAGCTGTGGTGAGACCAAAATGATTTGCACCTGCTGCAATGAGGCGAGAAACCATTGTTGATGTATGTGCTGCTTTGCGATCTGCAAATGGCACGGATGCTTCAGTTGCCGGCCAACCCTCTACGTAATCAAGTTCTTTGACACCCATGGGCACTCCACCAAATGGAAGTGAAATGTTTGCCTCTGATGCGCGAGCAAGTGCGCCATCGCTGTCGATGTATGAAATGCAATTCAATGAACTGGCAGCAACGGCTGAAAGTGTTGCTTGCATTTCTTCACGAGGAGATCTGCGACCTGCTCTAAATTCATCAACGAGCGAACAAGCGTCGCCTTGCCATGGTGTTTCAGTCATTAGAGCAACTTACTCCACGAACCAGTGTGTGAACCATGACGGAAATCTGATCAGCAAGTAGAGTGGAACGGTTCATGGATAGTCGTGCTTTTCTCGGTCTTCAACAGACACATAACCCGTATCGCTGGCATCTCCCTGTAGACCTCCGGCTCTGTACGGGCGGGAATTTTCTCTACGGCGGCAGCGCATTGGGTGCAGCTATTTCGGCCATGGAAGGAACCACGGGCAGAAATGTCATCTGGACCACCGCCCAATATCTCAGTTATGCACGTCCAGGCGAAGTGATGGACATTGATGTCATTGTCCCAGTTGAAGGAAATGCAATTACTCAAGCTCGTGTCGTTGGCCATGTTGGTGAGCGAGAAATTATTACGGTCAATGCTGCGCTCGGTGATCGTGATTTCGAATTTTCCGGACAATTTGTTACTGCGCCAGAAGCCGGTAAGCCAGAGGACTACAAAAATTGGCGCCATCGTCATATCTCTGAAGGCACGATTCATGATTTCATGGAAGAGCGCGTCGTCAAGGCTCGTTCAGAAGACAACCTCGACGGCACGCCTGGTGATGGGCAAACTGTGATGTGGGCCCGGTTGCCACAAGTCATCGAAGGAGTCGATGCAGCCACTCTTGGTGTTCTCGGAGATTTTGTTCCCCGCGGAGTCGGCCAGGCGCTCGGTATTCGTGGCGGGGGGAACTCTCTCGACAACACATTGCGGGTGATGAACCTTGTTCCCACCACGTGGGTGTTGCTCGATATTCGGGTGCAAGGAGTTGCTCGGGGCTTTGGCCACGGGCTTGTGCATATGTTTGCTGAGGACGGAACTCTGATGGCCACCGCCAGTCAGAGTTGCATCGTTCGAATGTGGAAAGGTGATTAGTTATGAACGCATACGGAGCAAAAGGTCAACATGGAATGCCGGTTCGCCCTGGCATGACCGTGCCACTTCCTGGTCACTTACATGACCACAAAAGCAAGCTGTCTGAATTGGCTGATATGGGGTACACCGATATCTGGTCAGCAGAAGCTGATGGTGCAGATGCGTTTACGCCTCTTGCCCTAGCTGCAGCATGGGAGCCACGTTTGCGTCTTGGTACTGCAATTGTTCCTGCATACACGCGCAGCCCGGCCTGTTTTGCTCAATCTGTCGCATCGCTTGCTGATGCCGCACCTGGACGCTTCGCCATCGGTATCGGATCATCGAGCAATGTCATTGTTCAACGCTGGAACGGTGTCCCGTTTGAAGAGCCGTACAAAAAGGTACGCGACATTGTTCGCTTCTTAAATGACGCCCTGTCCGGCGAAAAAGTGACAAAGCAATACGACACGTTCAATATTGATGGTTTCCGTCTTGGTATTCGACCAGAAGCAAAGCCACAAATTCTGGTAGCAGCGTTGCGCGAAGGAATGTTGCGACTTGCTGCTCGTGAAGCTGACGGCACAATCATCAACTGGCTCAGTGCTGAAGATGTCACTCGAGTTGCAGAAGTAGTTCATACTGCAGCCGAAGGCACCCCGAAAGAAATTGTTGCGCGCATCTTTGTATGTCCATCTACCAACACCGACACCGTTCGTGCAGCAGCACGATTTGCGATTGCCGCATACCTCAATGTTCCTGTGTACGCAGATTTCCATGCGTGGCTTGGCAGGGGAGACTTGCTGAAAGGTATGTGGGACAACTGGAAAGCTGGCGACCGAAAAGCAGCGCTTGCCGCAATTCCTGACGAAGTAGTGGACGCACTCATTGTTCACGGTTCGCCTGAGTATTGCCGTGACCGAATTCGTCAATATTTTGACAACGGTGTCACAACATCAACACTCGCAATCATGCCATTCGATCCTGAACTGAATCATTGGGACGCTGTTCGTTCATTGTCCCCATCAGCACACAAGTAACTTCTCCCCAGCAAATGTCAGAACAACCCCCTAAAGGCGCAACGAAAGAAGGCTGGAAACTGCTTCGTCAGACGTTGGTAGCCCAACGACGTGGCCTTCTTGGTGGCGTTGCCGTTGGCCTGTCATGGTCTGTCGGCAAGATGGCAGTTCCGCAATTGACGCGATTTGCCATAGACAGAGGAATTAGCAAAAACGGTTCTTTGTTGTTGTGGACATCGTTGATACTTGTTGCGGCGTTAGTCGCCGGCGTGTTTGCTGGCTGGCGTCGTTACATCGCATTTCGCGAGAGTCGCCTGACAGAAACAGTTCTCAGAGAGCGTTTGTTTGCTCAAATCCAGGGTTTGCACGTGGGCTTCCACGACAAGACACAAACGGGGCAACTGATGAGTCGAGCCTCGAGCGACTTGTTGCAAGTACAAGGTTTTGTTGTCAACATTCCGATTTTCGCATCTCAAGTCACCATGGTTTTTGGTGTTGTTGCAGTCTTGTTCTTTTCTGATCCGCTTCTTGCAGCAGTGGCGCTGGCCCCATTGCCATTTATCAATGTTTCTGCGCGGTCTTTCTCTCATAAGATTCATCCGTCTGTTCTGGCTGTACAACAAGAGCAAGCTCAGTTGGCAAACGTTGTTGAAGAATCAGTTTCTGGAATCAGAGTCATCAAGGGGTTTGGTGCTGAAGGGGTTCAACAAGCAAAGTTAGAAGTTGAGGCCGATGATATTCGTCGCGAATCAATGAAAGCTGCGCGCATTCGCAGCCGCTTTCTACCGGCAATTGATTTACTTCCCGGACTTGGGTTGGTAGCTGTTCTCGGACTTGGTGGTCACCGCGTAATCAACGGCGATATGACGCTTGGTGGTCTTGTTGCATTTAATACGTATCTCACAATGTTGATTTGGCCAATGCGAAACATTGGTATGACCGTGGCGTTCGGACAGCGTGCTGCGTCAGCGTTAGTACGTATCCACGAAATTTTGGCAGTTGTACCGGCAATTGCTGACCCGCTACAACCTGTGCGCTTGCCGCAAGCTGCTGTTGCTCAACCTGTTGGTGCTGTCACTTTTGAAAATGTCCGATTTGGGTACGAGATTGGTCATACTGATATTCGGGTCTTGGAAGGTTTCAATTTTTCAGTAGCTCCTGGTGAATCAGTGGCCATTGTGGGCGCCACTGGGTCTGGAAAATCAACCATCGCTCGTTTGTTGTTGCGTTTCTATGACCCGCAAGCAGGCGTTATCTCGCTCGACGGAATTGACCTGCGTCAATTACGACTTCCAGATCTTCGACATTCAGTTGGAGTGGTCTTCGAAGACACTCTGTTGTTCCATGACACAGTGTCTGCCAACATTGCTTTTGCTAAACCAGAAATTGACTTTTCAGTCGTACAGCGAGCAGCAAAACTTGCAGGTGCCCATGACTTCATCATGCAGTTACCGAATAAGTACGACACGTCTTTAGGTGAGCGGGGCTATTCATTGTCAGGCGGCCAACGTCAGCGCATTGCAATTGCGCGCGCGATTGTTGCTGACCCTCGGGTATTGGTACTTGATGACGCCACTTCAGCTGTTGACCCAACAAAAGAACATGAGATTCGTGATGCTCTTTCAACTGTGATGCGTGGTCGCACCACTTTGGTCATTGCACACCGACCTGCCACCATTGAATTGGCAGATCGTGTTGTGCTGCTCGATGATGGTCGCATTTCGGCAAGTGGTTCGCATCATGAGTTGCTAGAGACAAACGATAAATACCGCAGTGTCCTTGCTGCCATGGCTACCAAGGTGATTGAGTAACCATGTACGCAGGTGGACGTGGTGGCGGCGGTGGAGCAGGCCGTGGAACTGATGAAGATCAGAAATTGGATCGCACCCAAACACGAGTGGTGTTGAAGCGCAGCTTTCAGATGGCTGGCGAATTCCGCAAGCAAGCCGGATTGGCTCTGCTTTTAGTCATCATCACGGTGTTGTGCACTTTGGCCGGTCCCGTGCTGGTCCGACACGGAATTGACTCTGGTATTCGCGCAAAAGATTCTCATGCATTGAATATGACAGTTGTTGCCTACATCGTCGTAGTGGTCATTGCGTATGTTGTTGGTCGTTGGCAGTACGTGGCCCTGAACTCGGCTGGCGAAGGATTTTTGCGGCTGATACGTATCCGAGTGTTTTCGCAAATGCAAAAACAATCAATGGCTTTCTTTGACCGCGAAAAGGCCGGTGTTCTGGTAGCTCGCATGACGGCAGATATCGAATCAATGGCCGAACTAGTGCAGTGGGGACTGATGCAGTTCCTCTCGGCATTTCTGTTGTTGTTCTTTGCCTTTTTCCTTTTGATGAGCCTGTCATGGCAATTGACATTGATTTCACTACTTGTGTTTCCGTTTCTCATCGTGGCATCTATCAAGTTCCAGCGCGATGCAAACAAGGCATATTTGGAAGTGCGCGACAAAGTTGGCGC
>WLSJ01000118.1 GCA_009705865.1 Actinomycetota bacterium
CACGCCTTGGCCGTCTTTGCCGCACATACCGGGGTTACCCATTGCGAAGTCGTTACCCAACATGTCAATGTCTGACAACACTTGTGGTCCGTTACCAATCAGGTTGCTCTCACGCAATGGCTCAGTGATCTGGCCGTTCTCAATGAGATACGCCTCTGTCATACCGAACACAAAGTCACCGCTTGCAGTATTTACTTGTCCGCCGCCCAATTTGGCTACATACACACCGTATTCAGTTGCGCGCACAATGTCATCTGGTTCGTCATTGCCATTCAACACAAATGTGTTTGTCATTCGCACCATTGGCAAGTGTTCGTAACTTTGCCGACGTCCGTTACCGCTTGGTGCACGACCTTCTTTGCCTGCACGAATGTGATCCCACATGTAATCAGTGAGCACACCATCTTTAATGAGCACATTGCGCTGGCTTTCATGACCTTCGTCATCAATTCCAATTGCGCCCCACTCGCGGCTCATAGTGCCGTCGTCAATCAGCGTGACAAGAGGAGACGCCACTTGGTCGCCTACGCGGTTTGCATACACGCTTGCACCACGTGCAACAAGGTCTGCTTCCAAACCATGGCCACATGCTTCGTGAAACAACACGCCGCCTGAACCGCACTTGATAACAACTTGCAAGGCACCACTTGGTGCAGGACGTGCGCTCAATTTAGTAACGGCTTGACGAGCTGCACGCTCTGCTAATTCAGCGATGTTTTCTTCTTCGAATAATTCAAACCCAATGGTGTGACCAAGTGAGTCGTATCCGGTTTGCATTCCCGCATCGCCATTAGCAACTGCGCTGACGCGGAAAATGGTGCGCACTTGTTCATCAGTAGCAAAGACTCCGTCAGAGTTTGCAATAAGAATGCGGCGTGTTGCATCGGAATAGCCAGCCGATACTTGCACGATGCTTGAATCAATTCCTCGCGCTGCGTCATTAGCAATCATCAACAGTTCAACTTTGCGCGCTTTCGGCACGCTCTGTGGCGCAATGCGTACCGTGTTCACGGGGTGACGCTTTGCAGTTCCTAAAGAAACAGTGTGCGTTCCACCATCACCACTGCTTGCTGCAGCAGCTGCAGCGCCGGCAGCTGCCATGAGGCCAGCTTCAGACAAATCAGCCGTGTAGGCAAACCCCGTGGTCTCACCATTAATAACGCGAATGCCCGCACCAGAATCGCGGCCGCTCGAGACTTGCTCAACGAGCCCGTCGTCAAGGCTGGCACCCATCGAGCGTTTATCTTCAATAAACACCTCGGAGAACCCGGCCCCAGTGGACCGCCCCTTTGCTAGTACCCGCGATAAAACGCTGGAATCGAACTCATGTGACAGATCAATAAGGCTCACCTTGCCAAGCCTACTGACGGCGTGAGGCGGGAGCGTTGCGCAGACCTAATGTATAGACACCATGACCGACGCCACTCCTACCCCTGTGCCAGACGAGGTACGCGAGCACCGCACATGGTGGTGGAAAGAGATCCTCATCATGGGGGCGTTCTATTTTCTCTATTCGCTGACCCGCAACCGCTTTGGTTCCATACGAGTAAGAGGCGACGACATTCCCCTCAATTCGTTTAACAACGCTTTGAAAGTCATTCGGTTTGAGCGAGCAATTGGGCTGTATCACGAGGAATCTCTGCAGCAGTGGTTCCTTCCATATAAATGGTTACTGCAACTCATGAACACCTATTACGGCACCGCCCACTTTGCTGTCACAGTCGGGGTGTTCTTTGTGCTTCTCAATCGCCGCAAAGATGTCTTCCCGCTTTTCCGCAATGCACTGGCCGCCATGACTGGTCTTGCCATCATCGGCTTTGCTCTGTTTCCTCTGATGCCGCCTCGCCTTCTTGATGCACCGTGCCCCGGCACACAATCAGTCGTTGTGAATGGCGCGTCAGTAGTGAAACAAACATTCGGCGGAGATTGCATCCCTACAAAACTGCGCAACTACAACGGCGCAACCGAATTTGGTTTTGTTGACACGTTGAAGGTGTACGGCGGACCATGGGATTTTGATTCCGGCGGCGTCGCAAAACGTTCCAACCAATACGCAGCTATGCCAAGTCTTCACATCGGGTGGGCTTCGTGGTGCGCGTTTGCTATTTGGCCGCTTGCGCGTCGCAAATGGATTCGTGCTGCCGTGTTGTTGTACCCCGCACTCACATTGTTCTGCATTATCGTCACGGCCAACCACTACTGGCTTGATGGCATCGGAGGAATTCTCGCGCTCGCCGGTGGTTTCATTCTTGGTGGTTTGTTACATACGTTCAATCAACGTCGTCTTGATGCAAAGTTCGAACAATTTCGCACTTCGCATCCCACTGCAAATAGTTAGAAACTGTGGAAGCCACCGTCAACGGTGAGCACATCGCCAGTGTGATACCTACTTGCATCACTTGCAAGATATGCAGCGATACCTGAGAAGTCGTCGCCAGTTCCCCAACGGCGCAAAGGCACGCGAGGAAGAACTTTTGCATTCACTACTTCTAAACCAAGTTGCACTTCTGTCATGTCGCTTTCAATCCAGCCAGGCAAAATTGCATTGCAACGAATGCCGTGACGTGCGTATTCAACTGCAATCCCCTTCATCATGGAAATTACTCCACCTTTAGAAGATGCGTAATGCTGACCGCGGGCCATGCCGTAATACGCAGAGCCTGATGTGGTGAACACCACTGATCCGCCATTGCCAGCTGCCACCATCTGGCGCACTGCCACTTGTGCTGTGTAAAACGCACCGTCAAGGTTGACGCGCAATACGCGGTGCCATTCATCATCAGTCATGGAAACAAAACTCTCGGCGCTTCCACCAACTCCGGCATTCACGAAACATGAATCAACGCGGCCAAGCGCTTCCAACGTTGCTGCAAATGTTGCTTCAACATCTGCTTTGTCACCAACGTCACAAATAAAGTCCGCAACACGCACACCCATTGATTCCAACTCTGCTCGTGCTGCCGCATTTTTCTTGGCATTCGTTGCCCAAATTGCAATGTCGCATCCTCTGCTTGCAAGGCCTCGCGCCATACCAAGCCCAATGCCCCCATTGCCACCAGTGACTAAAGCCACTTTTCCGTTCAGATCAAAGATGTCAGCCATATAGGCACCGTAGTAGTTGTCACTGGGGCCACCACGAGCCAGAGAGATAACCTTGGAACCCATGGCGATTCTCGACCGCATCTCCGAGCCCGCCGATCTTCGGGGCCTTTCATCTGATGATCTGTCATTGCTGTCGTCAGAGATTCGTGACTTCATTGTCAACGCCGTCAGCGAAACAGGCGGTCACTTAGGTTCCAATCTTGGTGCAGTCGAATTGTCCATTGCATTGCATCGCGTTTTCGAAAGCCCAACAGACCCCATCTTGTGGGATACGGGGCATCAGGCGTACGTGCACAAAATTCTCACCGGTCGTAAAGCAGGCTTTGCATCTTTGCGTCAGCAAGACGGAATTTCTGGTTACCCCAACCGTGAAGAGTCGCGTCACGACTTCATTGAAAACAGTCACGCTTCCACTGTCTTGTCGTATGCACATGGTTTAGCTGTTGCACGTGACGCTGGTGTTGCACCACACCGTCACATCGTTGCTGTCATCGGTGATGGTTCCATGACCGGTGGCATGGCATACGAAGCACTGAACAATCTTGGTCATTCAAAGAGTCGCGTCATCATTGTTCTCAACGACAATGGCCGCAGTTACGCACCAACTATTTCTAATCTCACGTCAGCTGCAAGCTTCGAAGCTGAAGATGCACTTGACGAACAAAAACTTCCCGACCGCGTCACGGGCAAGTTGTCTCGTGGGCTCACAAAAATTCGCCTCAACCCTGTCTATGTTCGGCGTCAACGCAAGTTCGAAGCATTCCTTCGCGACATTCCTGTTGTTGGTAAACAAGCAGAACAAGGAATGGAAGCCTTCAAAGCTGCAGTGCGTGAATTTCTCCAACCACCTTCATTCTTCGAAGCTCTCGGTGTGCATTACGTTGGCCCATTCAATGGCCATGACATTGCAGAACTAGAAAAAGCTTTTCAATCAGCACTCGCCCGTGAAGATGATGGCCCGATAGTTGTTCATGTTCTGACGCAAAAGGGCCGTGGCTATTCACCTGCGGAAGATGATGACGAAAAACACCTGCACGACACACCAAAGTTCGACCCTATTGATGGGCCTGCAAAAACAAACGTTGCTGGGTACACCGGTGCATTCAGCGAAGCACTCTTGCGTGAAGCTGCTGCCGATTCACGTGTTGTTGCAATCACCGCTGCAATGCCAGGCCCAACCGGGCTTCTTGACTTCGAAGAGAAATACCCATCGCGGTTTTTCGATGTTGGTATTGCAGAACAACATGCAGTAACTGCCGCAGCCGGAATGGCCATGGGCGGTTTGCGCCCTGTTGTTGCCTTATATTCCACTTTCTTGTCGCGCGCATGGGATCAGGTTGTGTATGACGTTGCATTGCATCGCCTTCCCGTTGTCTTTTGCCTCGACCGCGCAGGCATCACTGGCGATGACGGCCCCAGCCATCACGGCATCTACGACATGGCACTTCTTTCCAAAGTTCCGGGCATGCGCGTTCTTGCACCGTCGTGTGTAGAAGAACTGCAACAGATGCTGCATGACGCAATGACACTGTCAAGCAGCGGCCCCGTAGTTATTCGCTACCCGAAAGGCACTGCGCGTTCTGTTGGCACTGCTGCAATCGGATCTGGCACTGCCGCACACACACTCACTAAAGGTGATGGCCGCATCGCCATTCTTGCAATTGGCAAAATGGTGGGCGCTGCAGAAAGAGCGCTCGAGTCTCTTACTGCTGCCGGCATCAACGCCACTCTTATAGATGTTCGTTGCTGTGCCCCACTAGACCCCGCAATGATTTCTCTCGCTGCATCGCACACCACAGTTCTCACGTGTGAAGACGGAATTCTTGATGGCGGCATTGGCGCGTCTATTGCAACTGCAATTCATGCACTGAACCCTGCAACCCGCGTTGAATCTCTTGGTGTTCCCACACAGTTC
>WLSJ01000119.1 GCA_009705865.1 Actinomycetota bacterium
GCTCGCTATCTCGATGAAAAACTCGGAGGCGGATATCAAGTCAATACGCACCTTCGCTTGCTTCTTGATGACATCGTCAACGACAGCCGTTGGGACATGACATATCTCGGTATGCAGATCATGGTTGAAGGTCTGGCGCTCGCAGCGTTCGGTTTCCTTCATGCCACAACAAACGAGCCACTATTGAAGAAGCTGTTGCGTTATGTCATGAGCGACGAGGCACGCCACGTTGCTTTTGGTGTTCTTAGCCTTAAAGAGGTGTACGACGGCATGTCTGATGCTGAAATGAAAGATCGTCAGGAATTTGCCTATGAAGCAAGCGTTCGTATGCGTGACCGTTTCTTGCAGCAAGAGGTCTGGGACCGCATGGGAGTCAGCACCAAAGAGCTTGCCCCCATCATGTTGCAAGATCCAGCTCGCCAACTTTTCCAGCAGATGTTGTTCGCCAAGATCGTGCCGAACTGTAAGAAGCTTGGTCTTCTTGACCGCAACGACAAGTGGCTGCGCCATAAGTTCGAAGAAATGGGTGTTATCCAGTTCGAGGACTGGCAAGACACCACTGACGAAGTAGACGATTTCGAAATCGGTAAGGACCTTCGCCCCATCGGACAATGATTCGGGGCGGTGCCACCGCTTCATATCAGCCATAATGGTGCATGGCCATTTTCGGACAAGTTCTCACGGCGATGATTACGCCCTTCGACGCATCGGGCGCGCTCGACCTCAATGAGGCCGTGCGTCTCGCGAAATGGCTACAAGACAACGGCAACGATGGTCTTGTTATCTCGGGAACAACTGGTGAGTCATCCACGTTGACGGATGCTGAGAAGTTGTCGTTGTGGGAAGCAGTTATCAATGCTGTCACCATTCCGGTGATCGCGGGTTCTGGTTCTAATGACACAGCACATTCCGTGCATCTCACCAAAGAAGTCACAAAGATGGGCGCTGCAGGTATTTTGGCTGTTGGTCCGTACTACAACCGCCCGCCACAAAGCGGACTTGCTGGTCACATCACTGCGATGGCAAATGCAACATCACTTCCTGTTGTCATTTACGACATCCCTGTTCGTACTGGCCGAAAGATTTCAACACAGACGCTTGCGAAGTTGGCAAACACGGTGCCAAATATCAAGGCGCTCAAAGATGCCGCCGGCGCACCGGCAGAAACTGCAAACCTCATGGCACAGGTGCCAAAAGATTTCGAGCTCTATTCGGGAGACGACGGATTGACACTTGCATTCCTCGCATATGGCGGCTCTGGTGTCATTGGCGTCGCAACTCATTGGAGTGCACCAGAACATCAGGCCATGATCACGGCGTTCAAGAAGGGTGATGTCGCGTTGGCACGAAAGTACAACGACATACTTCTCGAGAGTTATGCATTCGAAACTGGTGATGACAACCCGAACCCCATTCCGAGCAAGGTGATGATGAAGCATCTTGGTTTCAACGTCGGCGATTGTCGTTTGCCAATGGGGCCGCCTCCTGCTGGTCTTGCTGAACGTGCAGCAACGGTGCATGCCAATTTGCAAAAAGCGCGTGCAGCGCTAAGCAAGTAACTCATGGCGCAACCAGTACGTATTTATTTCCTCGGTGGTCTCGGCGAGATCGGCCGCAACTGCATGGTGCTCGAGCAAGACGACAAGTTGTTGCTCATTGACTGTGGTCTGATGTTCCCTGATGCAGACATGCACGGAATTGACTTGGTTCTTCCAGACTTCACGTTCCTTCGCGAAAACGCAGATCGTATTGTCGGTTGTGTTGCTACTCACGGCCACGAAGATCATGTGGGTGGTTTGCAGTTCCTATTACGTGAGCTGTCATTTCCTATCTATGGCTCGATGGTGACATTAGGTCTTGCACGCAATCGCATTGAAGAAGCAGGACTCTTGAAAAAGACTGATCTCATTACAGTGCGCGATGGAGAACGTCTCAATATTGGCCCCTTCGATGTGGAGTTCTTGCCTGTTACCCACTCTGTGCCACACGCACATGCCGTCATTGTTCATACACCGCAGGGTGTCATTGTGCACTCCGGTGACTTCAAGCTTGACCTCACACCTGTTGATGATCGCAGAACTGACTTGGCTCGTCTCGGAGAACTGTCAAAGACCGTAGGTATTCGCCTATTGATGTGTGACTCAACGAACGCCGAAGAGCATGGCCACGCGCCAAGCGAGAAGAGCGTCGGTGCGGTATTGCATCAGTTGTTCCACGAACATCGTGATCGGCGAATTATCACTGCCAGTTTTGCTAGTCACATTCATCGCGTGCAGCAAATCATTGAAGCTGCAATTGATAACGGCCGCAAGGTGTGTCTGATGGGTCGATCCATGCAAAAGAACATCGGACTTGCCATAGATCTGAAACTGATCAATGTGCCAGCAAGTGTTTTTGTTGATGTTGAAAAAGTTGATGATTTTGCACCAGAAGATATCTGCATCATCTCAACAGGGTCTCAAGGTGAACCAATGGCTGCATTGTCGTTGTTGTCGCGTGGTGAAAGCCGCTGGTTCAAGGTGGGCGAGCGAGACACAATCATTTTGTCGAGCCATGCAATTCCCGGAAATGAGGGCAATGTCAACCGCGTCATTGACGGTCTTGTTCGTGCGGGCGCAAAAGTTGTGCACTCGGGCATCGCAGACGTGCATGCAACGGGCCACGCACAAGCTGACGAGTTAAAGACCTATCACTCCATCTTGCAGCCAGAGTGGTTTGTGCCAGTTCACGGTGAGTATCGCCACATGCGCGCACATGCCGAGTTGGCAGTGGTGATGGGGGCAGCACCTGACCATGTGTTGCAAGCAACCGATGGTGACGTCTTGGAACTATCAGATGATGGTTTGGCGTTTCATGGCACTGTGCCTGCAAGCTATTTGTTCGTCGATGGCATTGTTGGCGATGTTGGCCATGGCGTATTGCGCGACCGCAAAGTACTTGCAGAAGAAGGAGTGGTTGTCATTGTGGCAACTGTTGATAGCGCTCTCCATAAAGTCATCACAGGTCCTGAAGTGATCACTCGTGGGTGGGTGTATGCGCCAGAAGCCGACTCGTTGCTCGATGAAGCAGAGGCCCATATCGAAAAAGCGTTGGTCAAGGCTCTGGATGACGGCATCAATGACGTAGATGGACTTGAACGCATAGTGCGCAAGGCGGCAGGCAAGTTCGTGAGCGACCGCACCAAACGACGGCCAATGATTGTCCCGGTGGTCATGACCACCTAGGGGTGGTGCCAGTTATCTGAATTGACGCTTGTGGGGTATCCCGAAGCAGGGAACACCTCATTGGTACCCTTTTTTCATGTCTGCCAAGGGTTCTCGTCCATCGTCTCGTGGCGCCAAAGGGTCTGCCGGCTCACGCGGAGGGGTCAAAACCCCGCCAAAGGGCCAGAAGCGGCCAGCAGAGAAGCCTGATTCGGCCGCTCGCGAAGTAGTGCGGGGTCGCGAAGTTGAATTCTGGGGTGTCGGCTGCGTCAGCTTGGGCATTGTGCTGGTGCTGTCGATGTACCTACATATGGCTGGTCCATTAGGTCGCGCCATCGACACAACTTTTGGTTGGTTGCTCGGACTCGGTCGTTTTGCTTTGCCTCTCGTTGTCACCGGTATTGGTGTTGCAATGGTGCGTCGTCGCAGTGTGCAACACCGCCTACGCCTCACTATGGGTTGGACCATCGTGGTGTTAGCTGTGCTCGGATTTTTGCATCTTGCAAATGGTGAAGATCAGATTGTTGCTCAAGTAAGTGCCATGTCAAATGCTGGTGGTTGGTTTGGCGCGATCATGGCAGAACCATTGCGCTCAACAATCAGTTGGGCCGGAGCTCTTGTTGTGCTTTTGGCTATTGCTGTGGGTGGCACCATGTTGATTACAGATACAACACTGCCTGAACTACTTGTTGCTATCCGCACATGGACAACAAAACAGTCTGGTTCTGCAGCAACAATGGCGCGCGGTGTGTCGACACGTGACAATTCATCTCGACCGTACGACGAATTCAGTAATGATGATTCAGATTTTGCTCCGGCGCCAGCAGTGCGCGAAGCACCACAATCTATTTACAACGCAGATGAAGACCCAGATCTGGTTCCGAAGAAAGAACGCGCGAAGCGTCGACCAGAACCAGGCCGAATTGAGCCAGTGACACCTGAGTTTGTTGGCAAACCAAGCACGAAGCGCGCCGCAGGATCATCTGAAGAATCAGCAGTCGGTGCACCCGCAATGGCAGGCGAATGGGTACTGCCACCTACAGACTTGCTCGGTCTTACTGAAGTGCAAGAAGTTAACAAGGCGCGTGTTGCGGAGCGTGGTCGCCTGTTGGAAGAGTCGCTTGCATCACACGGCGTAGAAACTCGTTTAGTCGGAATGACTGTTGGACCAACTGTTACTCGTTTCGAACTTGAACTTGGGTCAGGCGTCAAGGTTGCCAAGGTCACTAGCTTGAACCGTGACATTGCGTATTCAATGGCTGCCACAGATGTTCGTATTTTGGCTCCTATTCCAGGTAAGTCAGCAGTTGGTGTTGAAGTACCTAATGAAGTTCGTCAACTTGTTTCGCTCGGTGACCTCATTTCGTCTCCTGAAGCACGCGCAGCAACGCACCCTCTTGATGTTGCAGTCGGAAAAGACATTGCCGGTCGTGCGGTGTTCTTGAATCTTGCTGCAACGCCCCACATGCTGATTGCCGGAGCAACTGGTGCAGGCAAATCAAGTGGAATCAACTCAATTCTTACGTCGTTGTTAATGCGTAGTACTCCCGATGAAGTGCGTCTGATTCTTATTGACCCGAAGCAAGTGGAAATGGGCCAGTATGCGCGTCTGCCACATTTGCTCACCGCGCCTGTTACGAACCCCAAGAAGGCAGCAAATGCATTGGGTTGGGCTGTAAAGGAAATGGAGCGTCGTTACGACCTTTTGGTCGAAGTCGGTTTCCGTGATATCGGTGGCTACAACGCAGCCTTTGATAAAGGTGAAGTCAATGACAACGCTGATGAGAATGCA
>WLSJ01000012.1 GCA_009705865.1 Actinomycetota bacterium
ACGGCTCATTTGCCACCATCAAGACCACTGCATCAAGCCCCACTTGGGCTAGCGCTGCTCGTGCTGCTTCCAGGTGCCCATAATGTGGCGGATCAAACGTCCCTCCAAGGATTCCCAATCGGCGGGGCGCAGCACTAGTCACGAGGCGAGTGTAGGAGCAATCAAGCACCAGTCTCTTGCAGAGAAGAAATTTCTTGCTCCGCCTCTAGCAAAGAGACATGAACACTGGTAATGTCTCCAATCCCCCCGACTAGGAGCCCCTCCTTGTTGGTCTCATGTGCCCGATATCACGGAACACATGGGAACAAGCCCTACGAATACACGGTTGAACACTGCATCATGAATGACTCTATTGGTCTCTATCTAAACGACATCGGCAAAGTTGCCCTTCTTACTGCTGAAGACGAGCGCGAGCTCTCTAAGGCCATCGAAGCTGGCCGCGATGCCTCAACACGCCTTGAAGCTGGCGAGCGCGGAGCAGCCCTTCGCCGTGACCTTCGTAATGCAGCTACCGCTAAGGATCGCTTCATCCGCTCGAACCTTCGTCTCGTTGTGTCGATTGCACGTCGTTACCCATTGCCACAGGGCATGGACCTTCTTGACCTCATTCAAGAGGGAAACCTTGGTCTCGAGCATGCAGTTGACAAGTTCGACTGGCGCCGTGGTTTCAAGTTCTCCACCTATGCAACATTCTGGATCCGCCAGGCCATTGGTCGCGCGCTTGACCAGAAGGCCAGCCTCATCCGTATTCCTGGTGATCGTTCAGCCAGCCTTCGTGCAGCATTGCGCCAGGCTTCAGGCGACGGCGAAACACTCGATGCCGGCAACGCAGAACTTCACCGCCTCACCACTCCTGTCTCATTAGACAAAACAGTTGGTGACGATGGCGATGCAACTCTTGGTGACCTCATGGCTAACGGCCAAGGAACACCTGAAGATGCAGTCATGGCAATGGTTGATACCGAACTTCTTGACGAACTTCTTGGCACGCTCGATGATCGCGCCCGTTATGCCGTAGAAGCACGCTTCGGACTTCTTGACGGTGAGCGCAAGAGCTTCCGTGAAGTCGGCGAAGACTTGGGCGTCACAGCCGAAGCTGCTCGTCGCCTTGTGAGCCGTGCTGTTGAAGGCCTGCGTGACGATGCCGAGCGCATCCTCGCGGTCTGACAGTAATTACTTATTAATTCCCATTGCGCTGACCCCTCATTTAGCGCAAGGCTAGGAAACTATGGCTCGTAGCTGGACACCCTCTTCATGGCAATCATGCATTGCTGAACAACAGCCTGAATGGCCAGATACTGCTGCGCGCGAACGCGCCCTTGCTCAGATTGCCGGATTCCCACCCTTGGTCTTTGCTGGCGAAGCACGTTCATTACAGGCATCACTTGCGCAAGTGGCTGCCGGCAACGCTTTCTTGTTGCAAGCCGGCGACTGTGCCGAAAGTTTCGAAGAGTTTTCTGCAAATAACATTCGTGAAAAATTACGCGTCATCTTGCAGATGGCTGTTGTGCTCACGTACTCAATGGGAGTTCCCGTTGTCAAAGTTGGCCGCATGGCCGGACAGTTCGCAAAACCACGCTCATCACCGTTCGAAAAAATTGGTGATCTGGAATTGCCGTCATTCCGTGGACACATTGTTAATGATGTACACCCGAATGCTGAAGCACGTATCCCCGACCCACAACGAATGGTGCAGGCATACCATCAGTCAGCAAGCACACTAAACCTTCTTCGCGCTTTCACTAAGGGCGGATTCGCAGATCTCAATCGAGTGAATGCATGGACACAGGAATTCGTTGCCTCAAGCCCAGAAGGCCAACGCTACGTTGCCCTTTCTGCAGAGATTGAACGTGCACTTGACTTCATGCGCGCGTGCGGCATTGATACAGAGAACTACTCATCGCTACACGAAGTAGATGTCTACACAAGTCACGAAGCATTGCTGCTCGGGTACGAAGAAGCACTCACCCGTCAAGATTCTCTGACTGGCCAGTGGTATGACTGCTCAGCTCACATGTTGTGGATTGGCGAGCGCACTCGTCAACTTGATGGCGCACACGTTGAATTTCTTCGCGGTGTTGGCAACCCCATTGGTTGCAAGGTTGGCCCCACTACTTCTCCTGAATTCGTTCTCGAGCTCTGTGAAGCATTGAACCCAGCACAAGTACCAGGACGCCTTACTCTCATTAGCCGCATGGGTGCAGACAAAGTGGAAGACTCACTTCGTCCGCTTCTTCATGCAGTGCGTGATGCAGGACATCCAGTCGTGTGGGCATGCGACCCGATGCATGGCAACACCTTTACTGCGCCTAATGGTCGCAAGACTCGTCACTTCGAATCAATTGTTGATGAGATCTCTGGTTTCGTTCGTGCCCACAAAGCAGAAGGCACATGGCCAGGCGGAATTCACATTGAGCTCACTGGTGACGATGTCACCGAGTGCACCGGCGGCACAGACGACCTCACTCATGACGACCTTGATGATCGCTACGAGACAATTTGTGACCCACGTCTGAATGCTCGTCAATCACTTGACCTTGCATTCCGAGTAGCCGAACTTATTCGCGACAACGTCTGACATGTCAGCGCTAGATCTGGCCTTTGGCCTTGCCGATGCATGGCCCGTTGCAGAATCATCCATCGCAGTTATCCATGCCGGCGGAACAGAATTCCATGGCGATGAACAACGACGCCAACGTCTTGCTTCTGTCAGTAAGCCCCTCACCGCATGGGCGGTACTGATTGCTGTTGAAGAAGGAAGCATTTCTCTGTCTGATGCAGTGGGACAAACAGGATGCACCGTGGAACACCTTCTTGCCCACGCAGGTGGCTACGGCTTCGACGGAGTGAAGCCACTCAGTCGACCTGGCGTCAAGCGCATCTATTCCAATACTGGGTTTGAAATGTTGGCGGAACATGTCGAACACTCAACTGGTATTGCATTTGTTGAATACATCGATGATGCAGTGTTTGCTCCGCTGGGCATGCACAACACAGCACTCGATGGCTCGTGTGCAAAAGATGTGTTCTCAACAGTGAGTGACATGGTTCTTTTCCTTGAAGAACTTCGCTCCCCCACATTGATCGCACCCGAGACATACCTGCGCGCAATATCTCCAGCCTTTCCCAATCTTGCCGGCGTTGTGCCTGGAATTGGAAGTTTTGATCCGTGCCCATGGGGACTTGGCGTTGAAATACGCGGACATAAAACTCCTCATTGGACCAGCTCTCGAAATTCAGCATCAACCTTTGGTCACTTCGGTGGCATCGGAACATTCATGTGGGTCGACCCAGTCGCAGATGTTGCATGCATCATGATTGCTGAACGAGAAGTTGATGAATGGGGCATGGAATACTGGCCCGCATTCAACGACGCCGTTCTCTCCTGCCTCGGGAGGTAGTCGTGACCTCCCCGAAGAAAACTGGCAATCTCGCCACCTTCACCATGGGTATCGGCCCGTTACTAATTTGCGGATTCAGTGTGCCGATGTCGGTGAGCATGATCTTTCCTGCACTGAGTGACCTGCAAGACAAATACGGCTTCAGTGATGCTGGCCTTGGCTTTATCGCCGCAGCAGGATTCATGGCTTCACTATTGGTATCGCTGTTTGTCGCACCTTTTGCGGACCGCGGTAAACCAAAAAAGTTGGTACTCGTCGCATTGGTTTTAGCATCGCTTGGTTCCACGCTATTTGCATTCGGTAGTTCCTTATGGATGTTTGTGCTTGCCCGCGCAATTTCCGGAGCTGCTCTCGGAACAAGTGGCCCAGCTATCAAAGCAATTGCAGCAAACGTAGACAAGTCACGCGCCGCAGAACGTTTAGGTCGTTTGCGGGGCGTAGAACTTGCGGGGTTCACGGGCGGGCCACTCATTGGCGCAACACTTATTTCACCATTTGGTTTACGCGGAGCATTTCTTGTCTTTGCCGTGTTCGCATTGATTGCGTTTGCCATAGTCGCGCCACGTGATTTGCCATCACTGCCATCCACCGACGAATCAAAGCGACTCAGCATTGAGCTGTTGAAGTACCGCCCTATTCGTGCAGCAGCGCTTGCATCGCTCACATTGTTTATTCCTATTGGCATTTACGATTCGTTATGGGATCGCTACATCACCGATCGTGGCGGTAACAACTTCATGGTCGGCATGACCTTTTTGTTGTACACAATTCCATTCATTCTCCTCGGTGCCAAAGGTGGACGTCTCGCTGATGCGAAAGGTGCAGCCCGCATGACCGTCATCGGCATCTTCATGACCGCACCATTAGTGATGCTGTATGGCTTCTTGCCGAGTGCATTTCTTCTCGTTAGTTTCAGCTTGGTCGAAGGCGTGATTGGTGCACTATCTATTCCTGCCACACAATCACTGATGGCTCAAGTTGCACCGCACGGTCGCGCAAGTGCAGCACAAGGATTAAACGGCACCGGCGACCTCATTGCGGGCTCCATCATGTCGCTCATCGCACCAGTTATTTACGGCTCTCATGGCCCGGGTGCAACATTCACTTTTGCTGCTGTATTGATGGTGATAAGTGGAACGGCGGTGGCCCTCATGTTGAGAACCACCGCCGACTCGCGTTCTGCGACCTAAGTCGCAATTCTTTTGTTGATTATTTAGCTAAGGCGCTCAATGATCATTGCCATACCCTGGCCACCACCGACGCACATGGATTCCATGCCGTAGGTCTTGTCTTCCCACTGAAGACCATTGATGAGGGTTGTCATGATGCGTGCACCAGTCATACCGAATGGGTGACCAAGCGCAATTCCACCACCGTGGATGTTGAGCTTGTCCATTGAAATTCCGAGGTGCTTTGCTGACGGAAGAACCTGTGCAGCGAATGCTTCGTTGATTTCAACAAGATCGATTTGATCGATTGTCATGCCTGCGCGCTTGAGAGCTTGACGGCATGCTTCGATTGGACCAAGGCCCATGATCTCTGGGTTCAAACCAGAAACACCTGATGACACGATGCGAGCAAGTGGCGTAAGGCCAAGCTGCTTTGCGCGAGTGTCGCTCATAACAAGTACTGCAGCAGCACCGTCGTTGAGTGGGCAAGCGTTTCCTGCGGTGACTGAACCGTCTGGGCGGAACACTGGCTTCAACTGTGACGTTGCTTCGTATGTTGTTCCGGCACGAGGACCATCATCTTTTGAAACAACGGTGCCGTCTGGAAGCGTGATCGGCGTGATCTCGCGCTCGAAGAAACCGTTCTCTTGGTGAGCGACAGCCAAGTTGTGTGAACGAACACCGAAGTGGTCCATGTCTTCGCGGCTAACGCCTTCGATCTGAACAACGTTCTCTGCTGTCTGACCCATTGCGATGTATGCGTCTGGCAAACCAGTTGGTGGTGTCCACACTGCAGCTCCACCTTCTGCGCGCGCACGTGTGCGCACTGATGGGTCTTTGAAGATTGCGTTTGGAGCTGAGTCGCTTGCACCTGATGCGTAACGGCTCACTGTCTCAACACCAGCAGCGATGAAACAATCGCCCTCTCCGGCGCGAATGGCGTGTGCAGCCATACGAATGGTCTGCAATGACGATGAGCAGTAACGGTTGACTGTTACTCCAGGAACATCGTCAAGGCCAGCAAGAATTGCGACCATACGACCGATGTTGAATCCACCTTCACCTGCAGGCTGGCCGATTCCCATCATGAGGTCTTCAACATCGGAACCCTTCACTTGAGGAACCTTTGCCATAAGCGCACGCACAATTTGGGCTGCAAGATCATCAGGACGCATGTCCTTGAGCGAACCCTTGTTGGCGCGGCCAATTGGGCTGCGGGCTGTGGCGACAATAACTGCTTCAGGCATGGGGACTCCCTTGTTCGCGGTTCGCGTATCGAACCGACCTCACGAGAGTACTCAACCTCACGGCAAAACCATCCTTCGAACTGAGCGCAGCCTATTTCCGCCGATTAAGGTCAGCGATTATGGATTTCCCCGTTGTCCCACTTGCCGATATCAACCTTTCCTCGCAAGAGTTCTGGGCCATGCCCCGGGACTGGCGTGAAGGCGCCTTCAAAACCCTGCGCGACGAGGCACCATTTCAATTCTTCGACGAATATGTCATGGAAGATTCCCCATTCCCTCCTGGCCGTGGATACCGAGCTCTTACCCGTCACGACGACATCTGGCATGTCAGCCGCAACGCCGCTCAATTCTGCAGCGGCCAAGGCTCAAACATCGGCGACCTGCCTGTTGAACTAAACGAATTCTTCGGCTCAATGATCAACATGGATGACCCGAAACACTTCCGTCTGCGCAGCATTGTGGCAAAAGGATTTGGACCGCGTGAAATTGGTCGCGTTGAGGATCAGGTAAAGATTCGTGCAGCCAAAGTTGTTGACCGTTTACTGTCAGAATTTTCTGAGCGTACGTGTGACTTCGTAGAACAAGTAGCAGCCCCCATGCCATTGCAAATCATTTGCGACATGATGGGCGTTCCCGAATCTGACGAATCAGACATTCTCCGCTGGACTAATACCATCCTCGGTGTAGGCGACCCAGATTTCGTGACGTCATACGAAGACCTCATCACTGTTGGCATGGAAATCTTTGCGTACGCACAAGCACTTGGTGAAGACCGCAAGGCAAACCCTCGCGATGACATTACGAGCGTCATGATGGCTGCCGAAGTGGACGGCGAACGACTCACTGCTCAAGAGTTCGGTTCATTCTTCATTTTGTTGGTCGTTGCCGGTAACGAAACAACTCGTAATGCAATCAGCCATGGCATGAAGTTGCTCACTGATAACCCAGACCAAAAGAAAATCTGGTTCGACGACTTTGATACACACAATCGCACCGCGGTTGAAGAGATCGTTCGCATGGCGACACCAGTTATTCACTTCCGTCGTACCGCACTGCAAGACACCGAAATCAACGGACAAAAGATTCTTGAAGGTGAAAAGGTTGTCATGTTCTATTCGTCTGGAAACCGTGACGAACGCATCTTTGCCAACCCGCACCAATTCAACGTCACTCGTGAGATTGCGCCTGCGCAAATTGGTTTTGGCGCTGGTGGCCCTCACTTCTGCTTAGGTGCAAACCTTGCTCGTCGTGAAGTGTCCGTAATGTTCAATGAAATCGCACGTCGTATGCCAACCCTGCGCGCAGAGGGCGAACCTGCCTACCTGCAGAGTTCGTTCATCAACGGCATCAAGCGCCTTCAGTGCTCCTGGTAACGCGTAATTGGGCAATAGCTTTCACGTGTTCAGTTAATGGGTGCTGCGGATTCAGCCTGTAGCCACTCCAGTGTTCCAGCACACACCGCAGCACTAGTTCGTGGTGCACTAATCGCAGTAGCACCATATGTACCTGACTACGAGAACGATTGGTGAGACCAGCGATGTCTGAAGCCGAATGCTCCCTTGGGCTACGGCCCAAAATACACAAGACATCACTCTCAACACCAGGGCTCAAGACTTTGAAGGGATTGTCATCGCTGACATGTGGAAATCTCATACCACTATGTGTGCATGAAGCAGGACTGTTCGGAAATTCATACATAATCCGCGATCCACTTTCGAAAAAGTGTTCGATTTTCCGAACACTTTTGCTCGGCTGGTTCACTTCCGTTGTAGGAAAAATCGAACGCTATTCCGCGATCATGCGGATATCAGCAACCACTGCGGCGTGATCACTTGGCTGAATGCCGCCTACTGCATCAACTCCTGCAAGCCAAATTCGTGATGGGTTACCAATAGGTCGCGGACGCGGCCACGACACGAAGAGATAATCAAGGCGACGGTTCGGCCACGTTGAATCATCGATGTACGGGTTATCACGACGCCACGTAAAACCTGAGCCTTCTCCCGCAACTTCCCATAGGTCAGTAAAGACAAGTCCTGGTACCGCAGGGGCGCTACGGCCTGTCAACATTCGGATTTCATCAGAGTCAGGAACGGAATTGAAATCTCCCGCCATCAAAACTGGCACGTCCACTTCTGGGTCATTGCGCAATTGGTCAACAATTCCGCTGAGTGCCTCACATTGAGCGATGCGCGTTGCTGATGCATCGAATTTGTGATCAAGGTGAGTACACACGGTCCACCACCGACCAAAAGGCGTCTCAAGTTGTGCAACGACTGCACGACGGTAACTCGGCGCGCCAGTGACGTCGGGAAGTCGATGCACTTCCCACGACACGATTGGCCACTTCGACAAAATGGCATTTCCCAAACTGACACCATTGTCGTACCACGGACCTTCAGTGCGTGCGACATGCATGTTCAGTTCGTCTGCAAGCCATTGCACTTGGTCTAGGCCGCCTTCTTGTGCCCACACCTCTTGCAAGAAAACAATGTCTGCGTCTTCGTTACGCAATGTTGTAAGGATTGCCTCTTGGCGATCGCGCCATGGGCCGAATTGCCACCATAAGTTCCAAGTGAGAATGCGTGCCTCCATGGCGCATACGGTACAACCCCATAGGCGAGACTGGGGACGTGACCGGTTCCTCTCTCTCCCCTCTCGCAGGCGTTTTCGGCGGTGGTGGCCTCTTTGGTATCGGATATGCACTTGGCGTCATTGATGGTCTGCGTGAGCGCGGCATCGACCTCACAGGGTGCCCAATGCTCGGCACCTCCGCTGGTTCCTGGGCAGCAGCCGCGACCGCCTTGTCAGTTCCTTTCGACGATCTAGTGGAACTGCCCGTACCCACCTTTCCGAATCCCCGAGCCGGCGTTCTGGCAGCATCTGCTCGAGAAGTTTTTGGAGAAGCAACTGATCCACACGTGCGAGTTGTTGTCACTGAACTACCCCGATTGAAACGAACAGTTCTGAGCGGAAGTCAACACCCGCTTGCAGATCTTGTAGCTGCATCATCTGCCGTACCTGGTCTCCTTGCGCCACACGTCGTAGCTGGACGCAAATATGTTGACGGAGGCGTCCGTTCAGGCGTCAGTGTCGATCTTGCAGATCCAGCATCGCTCCTTGTCATCATTACGCCATTAGCAGGCGCAATGTTTGGACCATTCGGACGATTCGTTGACAATCGCACAGACGCCGAACAACGAAGTTGGGCAAGTCATAACTTAGGAACTTTTCTTGAATTCTCACCGCGTATTGCAACAGCACACATTGCGACACGTCCACAACATCTGTTTGACAAGTCTCGTGCAATTGATGCGTACCACCACGGTCGTGCTGAAGCTTCTGTGCGATCTATTGCGTAGCAAGACTGGCGCGGAATTCGCCTTCAACAATGAGTGCAGCAATGTCTGGCGATGGTTCGCTCAGTCGTTCGAGTGTGACTCCAATGATGCTGCCATCAAATCGATACACATGCGGGTAGAACCCCACTGGTGCTCCTGTATCCATACCCACATCAAACGATTCACCACTCATTGAAAACACAATGGGCACACTGCGCTCGACATATGTATGTGCCGCTGGAGAACCGTCAACCAACAACACCGCATGGCCACCTGCGCCAAACCCGCCGTCGTACACGAAGTCAACAACTATTTCGTGACTGCCTGGAATGAGTCGAGTTGTTGACTGAGCGATGAAATGATCATGACCCATCCAGTTGTAGTGATACACAGGGCAACCAGCGTCGTCAACGTACAAAGTCCAGCCAGCCATGTTGCCGCCTTGGCACACAATCACGCCGCGTGACCCAGCTTCAGGAACAATTACTTCTGCCGTGATGCGAAACGAACAATTCTTCAGATTCACAACAGATCGTTCTGGCATCCGAATGTGATCTGCCGTATACGTCATCTTTGTGAGGCCGCCAAGATTGTCTGGAGGCACGATGGTCATGCCCAAAGTAGAACCGGGTTCGCGTAATGGATACACGTTGTTGCGCTTGGCTTCTTCGTCAAATATCAGCAACAGTTCTGCGAGCTTTTCTGGAAATTGTTCTGCTAGATCGACACCTTGAGAAAAATCATCTGCAATGTTGTACAGCTCCCATTTTTCCTGTGGGCCATCAAACGGAACCATACCGAAACGGTTCCACGGCACACGACCATGAAAACACGAGGCAATCCACCCATCGTGATAGATCGCACGGTTACCAAACATCTCAAAGTATTGAGTAGTGCGAGTGGATGGTCCATCATTGCCGTCCATTGCGTACAACATGGAAACCCCATCAACGGGCAACTGTTGCAAACCATTCACCGTTGTCGGCATTTCAATGCCAGCGGCAGCAAGCAACGTGGGCATCACATCAACCACGTGGTGAAACTGAGTGCGCAATCCCCCTGCATCAGAGATTCGCTCTGGCCATTGCACGGCCATTGCATTTCGCGTTCCGCCAAAGTGCGATGCCACTTGCTTCATCCACTGGAATGGTGAATCAAGCGCCCACGCCCATGACAGGTTGTAATGATTCTCACATCGAGCAGTTCCGAAATCATCCATGTGCTCAAGCAACCACTCTGGGTCTTCGGGAATTCCGTTCTGAAATGACGGTGCACTCCATGCACCATGCACTGTGCCCTCAGCCGATGCGCCGTTGTCACCAGTGATGTACATAAACAATGTGTTGTCTGCCTCGCCCATTTCCTCTAACGCATCAATGACTCGACCTATTTGCGCATCGGTGTGCGCAAGGAACCCTGCGAACACTTCCATAAGCCTTGATGCCACCGGCTTGTATCGATCTGGATACTCATCCCACGACGGCACCTCATCAGGACGTTCTGTAAGGGCTGTTCCTTCAGGAATAACACCTAGCGCCAACTGACGCTCATAAATTTCTCGACGCAGTTCATCCCATCCCTGATCAAATTGCCCTGTGAATTTCTCAATCCATTCAGGACCCACATGATGAGGGCAGTGCATAGCGCCGGTTGCTATGTAACTAAAGAATGGCTTGTCTGGTTGAGAAGCTTTCTGAATTCGCATCCAGGAAATCGCTTTATCAGCGATGTCCTCTGTCATGTGGTATTCATCGCGACCCTCATATGGCATCACCGGAGTTGTTTGATCAAACATCGGCGGTTCCCATTGGGATGCTTCAGCATTCAAGATGCCATAGAACCGTTCAAATCCAAGCCCGGTCGGCCAACGATCAAATGGGCCAGCAAGAGTTTGTTCCCACAGTGGCGTGAGGTGCCACTTTCCGAATGCGCCTGTTGAGTATCCCGATTGCTTCAGTATCTCAGCGACACTTGCTGCTTCTTTCGGAATAACACTGTCGTATCCGGGAAATGCAATTGCCCCTTCTGGTATTCCGCCCATGTGTACCGTGTGGTGATTGCGCCCCGTCAACATTGCTGCGCGCGTGGGAGAACACAACGCGGTGGTATGAAATTGATTGAAACGCAATCCATGTGCAGCAATTCGATCAAGAGCAGGTGTTGGTACTGGCCCTCCAAACGTTCCACACGTACCAAAACCCACATCATCCAAAAGAATCAGCACGATGTTCGGTGCTCCTGTAGGTGCCTTCGTGATATTCAATGGAGCGGGCGTTGAATCCGCAATGATGTAGCCCTCGTTGCCTTCAAACGGTGCAGTTGGTTGTGGCAGCGACGTTGACATTTCAGCCAGCAAGACCCTTGTTATCGAACGCCATGCGCACGCGATCAACAACTGCATCATCACCTGACACTGTGATTGCACCATCCGCCAATTCTTTGCTCCATGTCATGCGCTCTGACAACAGCCCCATCAAAGTTGCTCGCGACATCTTGACCATGGTCGTGGCTCCCCAACCATCTGTTGGCACCACGACAGAATTTCGAACATGAAGGCCAGCAGTTTCGTCGCCAACAACAAAAGCGATGTGGTGATTGATGCCGGCAATCTTGTCTGGGTCAACTATGACGCGCAATGTGTGAATCAGGCCGACTGCAGATGCTTCTCCGAGGAATTTCGGATTAAAGCCGTGCCTCATAAAGCGATCCATCGGGAATGATCCATCGAGATGACGAGCGCGAGTGATAGCCCAGTTGCGAATATTTGCAGCGGGCGTGCGTTCTGCAATGACGCGTAAACATGCGGCCAACAGATTGCGCTCGTCCTGTGTTGCTCCCTCAGACTTTGCAAGCCATGTACCTAGTTCCGTTGCCCACCGAAGATCATCAGCTGCAAGGGCTGCAGCACACTGTGCCGCAACTTTTGCGCGGCCACCAAACCCAGCAATCAGTTTTTCATACCGTGATTGAGGCTCTTCTGGAAACAACTTTGCTTCATCGCCGTCGAACCATCCGCGCAGTCCCATAAAGATCTGACGCAAGTGGTGTTCGGTGACTCCGTAGCGCTCGCTGGTGAGGTAATCCACGTCATACAGATCAGGCAGTGTGATGCGTGAGGAAATCTCATCTGCCGTCCACCCCTTGTTGATGCCTCGAACTGTCTGGTCCCACATCAACTGGATCGAGTCGCGATATCGGGTCGACTTCTCACGAATATTGTCTTTACCCACTAGGGCGGGGCCATGAGTTGCAACTAAGTATTCAGGCGCCCACTTAATGATGTTGTCAATACCAGGAATCAAGACGCGAGGGTCTCGGTATTCCTCACCACGAATTGCAAACACATTGAATAGCACCGGCCACACAGAGTTATGAACACAGGTGCCAATTGTTGGGAAATAGAAGTTGATTGAGTCATCTGAATCACTTGGTGAATGCAAGTACTGAACCGGTAACCCAGCAACGGTGATAGAGCCTTTGTCTCTCAGGACTTCAGTGACAGGAATGTGCCCGGGCGTAAACGGAGCATGCACAGGATTCTTATAAAAGAAACCAAGCCCAACGTTCACGGTTGCGTCGGGCCCCTCAAGAGGCATCACAATTGCAAACTGCTCAACTAAGCCGCGCGCATACGCAGGAGAAATTTCACCCAAAGTGCGTTCCTTATTGAAAGCAAGTTTCTCATGCCCGTAAATCGGCAGTGGCGACGCGTGGTTACCTTCGTCAAGAATTGCTTTGGTGCCCTCTACATAATGGAAGTGCGTGTAAATGACTGCAGCAATGGGCGCTGACGTGAATTCACGAAGACGGCGCAGTGCTTCACGCATCTCTTCAATTGATTCTCCGGTATCAACCGCAATGATTCCCTCTGGTGCCTCAATAAAGGTTTGGTTCGACAGACCATTGCCCACCAAGCACCAGACACCCGACCGCACTTCATAGAAATCAGCTCGTACGACATCGCTTTGGGCCGCATGGCCTTTATGTACTCGTTGCCCACCTGCGGTGGTAACAACGTTTACCCCTGTTGAATCAAAACTACGTGTCATCTAGACCCCCGCTAACAAACAACAACATCGTGTCACAAACGGTCAATTATGTGAAACTCACTAACGAGATGGGGCTAAAAGTGCGTCTTCAATGACCAGACCCAATTGATGGCTCTTCGTTGATGCAAAAGTTGCTGAGACATGATTCGTGTCCATGTATACAAGGGTTGATCCGATTATTGCCGGACAAAAGGATGTGCCGCAGACCCAGCGCGTGACATCAACATAGGAAAAACCTAACTCGGCTGCAATTGATTTCTCTGTTTGCATGCGTGCACTACGCACGGCCTGTTGACGAGTCCGGCCACACTTTCGAACATCATCAGTGTGTTCTGCAAGACACTGAGGAACGTCAAACCACATCGATGGGATATCTGAGAACAGAACTACCTGTTTGCCAGAATCTTGAAGACGCGTAATCACACGGCGTAGCCCACCCCACCATGAAGTTCCACGTGGCGACAAGCCCTTTCCTGTGACGGAGTCATATTTATTGCTTCCGAGAAAAACAACTTTCAGGTCGCTTGCGATAATTCGTTGAATCGCATTTTCACGCCATTGATCACACTCTCGGTACGTTCGTCCTTTGTATGTGTTGATCGAGACATCTACTGGCGGACACGCTCTCTTCGTCATGACCTCCAATCGCCAACCATTTTCAAATGCTGCTTTTTCAAAACCAGGAAACCATTGACCAATATGGCTATCGCCGAACAATGCAACGCCTATTGCTGATTCCTTTGACCCGTACACACATGGCGGCACTGCAACAGATTCAAACAACGCTAAACATTCATTAGAAAAAACACTTGGCTTATCTTTCGGCGCCTTGATGATTGTCGGTGACAAGTTTGTCGGAATTCTTCGCTCGCGAGAAGCTGCATCAATCACCGAGATTTCGGCGGCATTCGACTGTTCCAATAGCTCCATCGGGGGTTGATGGTAAATAGTTGTGCTGGTGGATGTCACGACAGTGTTGGGAGTGTAGGTATTAGCCGTTGACACCTTTGCTGGCAATTGTGAAAAGCCAATGCCAATGACAACCGCACTAATACCCACAAGAAGGGACAACGCGGGAGAATCAGAGAGTCGCCGATTGCGACGAATGGGGTTTTCAAAGTATCTATACGAAACAGCCGACAACCACAGAGCGATGATTAACAACACACACCTCGACACTGCCGAGGCATGTGGGTGCTTCACCTGGTACAGCACAAGCAATGGCCAATGCCATAAATACAACGAATACGAACGAGCCCCTACCCACTGAAACACTTGCCACTGCAACATTTTCAAAGGTCCGTTAGTGATTCCAATCGACATCAGCACCATCACCGTGCACGCAGTCGGCACGATATAGACCCAGCCTGGAAACTGAGAAGCATCTGTCAATACCAGCGCAGAAACAAAAATACCTGCGAGCCCTATCCATCCGGCTGTCGCTCTTATCCGTATCGCCGCGATCGGCCGAATGGACATCAATGTCACCAGAACAGCACCAGCTGCTAATTCAAATGCGCGTGTTGGTAGCAAAAAATATGCCTCAACCGGACGCCGCGGGGTGACATAGATGCTGTACCCGAAACTTCCAAGGCCTATCAGGCATGCACTGATGAGCACTGCACGTTTACGGCCGATGCGCCACGCAATCGCAACAAGTAACGGCCATACAAAATAGAACTGTTCCTCAACAGCAAGTGACCACCAGTGCTGCAAAGGTGATGGCGCAGCATTCTGTGCCATGTAGTCAACGCCAACATCAACAAAGTGAACGTTGGCCAGAAATAGCGACGCCCATAGGCCATCTGTACGAACCGATGCAAAGGCCAACGGATTCATGATCAGCCATGACGCAACCAGCGTGGTTGACAACACCAAACCAGCTGCCGGTAGCAGCCTACGAAATCGACGAGCGTAGAACCGTCGGAACGAAGCGTGATGTTCTTCGTGATCTGAAAGCAGTAGTCCGGTTATTAAAAAACCAGAGACCACGAAGAAGACATCGACTCCAATGAATCCACCGCGAAAGAATAAATCCGCATGGTAGATAACAACTATCGCAACAGCTATTGCCCGCAGGCCTTCAATCTCGCTACTTTTTTGTCCTGATGTAATTACACCTGCACGAACAGAAGTCATGGATGAGTGTGGTGAGTCACAGACGTACGGTGACGCTGCGACTCACCTAATCAGCTACAACCGCTGGTGGAACCACATGATGGGCACGCGTGGCATGAACCGGCGCGCTGCATCTGTACACCACACATCATGCACATTGGTGCATCACTATGACGGGCGATTCCGTTGGGGTTTGAATGATCAGACAGGGGCGCTGTTGGGGCGATTCCCATCTCAATTTGTGTTACCAACTCTGATACTGACTGCACTGACTTTGGATCAGTAGCAAGTTCAGTGCCATTGGTGGTTTCGATGACTGATTCTTCAACACCAGGAAGTGTTGGCTGAATGCGCTCATCACGAGTGAAGATGCCAAGTTCGGCACGCTCGTCGTATGTCATGTATTCAAGTGCCAAGCGACGGAACAAGTAGTCCATGATTGATGAAGCCATACGAATGTCTGGATCATCTGTCATACCTGCTGGTTCAAAGCGCATATTGGTGAAGGCTTCAACGAATGCACGCATTGGCACGCCGTACTGCAGGCCATACGAGATGGACTTAGCAAACGCATCCATGATGCCTGACAAGGTGGAACCTTGCTTTGACACTGTGAGGAACAGTTCGCCTGGGCGGCCATCTTCGTATTCACCGATGTTTGCGAAACCTTTGCAGTCAGCAACACGGAACTCGAATGTGCGACCACGACGTGAACGTGGCAACTTCTGACGTACTGGCTGAGTAACGATCTTTTCTACAACGCGCTCAATAACCGTGGTGACTGCATCTGCCTTTTCAGCATCTGTTGAATCATCAT
Source organism: Actinomycetota bacterium (assembly GCA_009705865.1). Taxonomy (GTDB): domain Bacteria; phylum Actinomycetota; class Acidimicrobiia; order Acidimicrobiales; family Ilumatobacteraceae; genus UBA2093. Next base: position 16,143 of record WLSJ01000012.1, read on the forward strand.
CTTTCTTTGCGGTGCTGAGTGGTTGGCCCACCTTGCAGTTGTCGCGGTAGATAGCTACAGCCTTGATGCCAAGTTCCCATGACAACATGTGCAACTTTTCAATGTCTTCAACTGTTGCCTCTTCAGGCATGTTGACGGTCTTTGAAATTGCACCGGACAAGAATGGTTGCACTGCACCCATCATGCGCACGTGGCCTTCGTAATGGATTGTGTTGTCACCCATTGAGCAGGCAAACACGCTGAGGTGACTTGACTCGATATGTGGAGCTCCCAAGATTGACTTGTTTACATCGATGTACGCAACGATGTCGTCTACTTGCTGAGTGTTGTAACCCAAACGGCGAAGTGCACGAGGAATGGTTTGGTTCACGATGCTCATTGAGCCGCCACCAACCATCTTTTTGAACTTCACAAGGCCAAGGTCTGGCTCGACACCAGTGGTGTCACAGTCCATCATGAGGCCAATTGTGCCGGTAGGTGCAAGCACTGTGGCTTGTGAGTTACGAACGCCGTATTCTTCGCCATCGCGAACAGCTGCATCCCACGATTCCATACCTGCGTACAAAAGATCATCTTGTACATCAGACATGTTCAAGATTTCTCCGTGTGCATCACGATGCATACGCAATACGTTCAGCATGTACTTTTCGTTCTCAGCAAAACCAGAGAACGGCCCCATACGGCTTGCAGTGCGAGCACTTGTTGCATACGCGTGACCTGTCATGAGTGATGTGAGAGCTGCTGCCCATGCACGACCACCATCTGAGTCGTATGCCATACCGAGTGCCATCAGCAATGCGCCAAGGTTTGCATAACCAAGACCAAGCTGACGGAACTTGCGGCTGTTTTCGCCAATCATTTCTGTTGGGTAGTCAGCGCGACCGACAAGGATCTCCTGCGCGGTGAACATGACTTCGATTGCGTGGCGGTATGCCTCAACATCGAAGCGATCGTTGTCATCAAGGAACTTCAACAAGTTCAACGAGGACAAGTTGCATGCTGAGTTGTCGATGTGCATGTATTCAGAACATGGGTTCGAGCCGTTGATGCGACCTGTTGCATGAGCTGTGTGCCACTTGTTAATTGTGGTGTCGAACTGAAGACCAGGGTCTGCACATTCCCATGACGCTTCTGCAATTTGGCGCCATAGATCGCGTGCACGAATAGTGCGTACCGCACTGCCGTCTGTGACTGCATTGAAATTCCAATCGCGGTCTTCTTTGACTGCGTGCATGAACTCATCAGTAACGCGTACTGAGTTGTTTGCATTTTGGTACTGAACACTGAACGAATCAGCACCATCAAGATCCATGTCGAAACCAGCATCACGAAGTACGCGAGCCTTGCGCTCTTCTTTTACTTTGCACCAGATGAACTCTTCAACATCAGGGTGATCAGCATTCAAGATGACCATCTTTGCGGCACGACGAGTCTTGCCACCTGACTTGATTGTTCCGGCAGATGCATCAGCACCACGCATGAATGACACTGGGCCAGATGCTGTGCCTCCACCTTCGAGGTGTTCAACACTTGAACGAATCTTTGACAAGTTGATACCTGAACCAGAACCACCCTTGAAGATGGTTCCTTCTTCGCGGTACCAGTTGAGAATGGCTGACATCTTGTCTTCAACAGCAAGGATGAAACATGCACTTGCCTGCTGAGGCACGCCCTTCACACCAATGTTGAACCAGACAGGGCTGTTGAAAGCCGCACGCTGAGTGACGAGGATGTACTTCAGTTCCGCACGGAACGCTTCAGCTTCTTCTTGATCTGCGAAGTAGCCGCCTTCAATTCCCCATGTGGAGATGGTGTCTGCAACGCGGTCAATCACTTGGCGAACTGAGTGTTCACGCTCTGGTGTGTTAGGAGTTCCGCGGAAGTACTTCTGAGTAACGATGTTTGTTGAGTTGAGCGACCATTCCATGGGGAACTCGACACCCAATTGCTCGAAAGCAACGGTTCCGTCACGCCAGTTGGTGATACGTGAGTCACGCACTTCCCATGCCACTTCGTCATATGGATGCACCCCAGGTGTGGTGAAAAATCGGCCGATTCCTATAGAAAGTCGATCTGGTGCAAGTGACATGGCTACTCCTGTATGTAAGTGTTCGAAAGACGAGGTCTGTTGAGATTAGCCCACACCACTAGATGTTGTGGGTGACCCCCTCCCACAGGCAGTTTTGCTACAAGTGGTTGTGAGATTACAGCACTGTAATTACCTCGTGTCAATGACCCTCGAGAAAAACCTTGCTGCAGTGCGGTTGCGGCGCCCACGAGAAGGTCTGAGACCAATGGTCTCTGGACGGCCACCAGGTGGTGTCGCCCTCATCCGCTCGTGAATCGCCGCCACCGACCACCCTTTGAACCTACGGGCATTGCCCTGTGGATTGGAAGTGGACAGGGGTGTGAATTTCCGATTCTTTCTGGGGAAAGTCGCTATTTATCAGGGGATGACGCTGTGCACTACCTGTGCACAACTCTCCCCTCCTGTGGACAATGCTGACTACGCGAGCACTAATTCGACTGTGACGGGAATGCCACTCAAAATCGCGTTACCAGACAAAGGATCGAGCAGTTGGTCATCGGTGAGAATGTTTGAGTTCACGCCAGCCTTTTCTGCAGCAACTGCCATCTGTGTGCCAGGAACACCGTGGCCCCATCCGTGAGGGACACTGACAACGCCAGGACGCACAGCATCAGTTACTTCAGCTGGCACCACAATTGCGCCGACACGGCTTGCAATGCGTAACGGAGAACCAGTGATGACACCAAGACGTGCAGCGTCATCTGGATGAATCTGCGCAGTACACGCAAGTGCACCTTTTGTCAGAACTTTGATGTTGTGCATCCATGAGTTGTTTGACTTCAACTCACGACGACCGACTAACAACATTTGATCAACATCAACTAACGCAATTGACGCTTCAAGACGTTGCAAATCATCGATAAATACTTGTGGCGATAACTCAATGCAACCACTCGGAGTGCGAAGCATGTCTGGCAAGCGTGGCTCAAGCGGCCCCAAGTCAATTCCGTGCGGATTATCAATCAACATGTCAAGCGACAAACCCTCTGGCACTGCACCAAACGCAGAACCGTACGGACCGGTTTGAATGATTAAGTCGAGACTACGTGCAGTGCCGCGTCGTCCTTTTGCATTCAGTGCATCGAGAATCTCTTGTGCATCACGTCCAAAAATTGGTGACGATGAATTAGCAACAGCGGACATGACGGCAGCATTTATTGATTGATCATCTAATACTTCAGGATCACAATCAGCACCGAGACCCTGGAATATTCCGGCCAACTTCAACAAGATGTCTGCTTCATCAGGGGTGGAAGGATCACGCGCCAACACGGGTTCGCTGTAGTTCGCAACATTGCGCACTGCATACAAATACAAACCGACGTCGTAGTGATCTTTCTCTAAAGAAGAGGGCGCAGGAAGAATGACATCTGCATGGCGTGTTGTTTCATTGACGTAAATATCAATCGACACCATGAATTCAAGTTCAGCTAACGCCGCATCTAGTTGCTGTGAATGGGGCGTTGACAACACCGGATTGCCTGCAACTGTGACCATGCCACGAATCTGATTTTCACCAGGAGTGATGATTTCTTCTGCCATTGCAGCAACGGGATACTCGCCCAATACTTCTGCCCGGTTGCTGACACGACTATGCCCGCGACCCATTGCAAAACCTTTGCCTTTGCCGCCTTGGCCACGCGTCGTGGCGCCACCCGTGGCTGGTGTCGTAAACATCGAGCCGCCGCGCTTATCAATGTTGCCGGTGATTACATTGATTGCCTCAATCAACCACGCACATGTGGTTCCGAATTCCACTGTGTTCACACCAATGCGTCCGTACACCGCTGCTGTTTTTGCGCCTGCAAGTTCACGTGCAAGCCGCACAGTGGTTTCAGCAGGAACTCCCGTTGCCACAGCAACAGCTTCCGGAGTAAACGGAGCAACGGCTGCTGCGAATTCATCGAGTCCGTTCAAGAGCGACATGATTCGTGGTTCAATCTTCACCAAGTTCTCGGCAAACATCACGTTGGCCATAGCTGCTAAGAACAATCCATCAGTGCCGGGCCGAATTGATACCCATTCATCTGACGCTTCCACAGTGCGTGTGCGGCGAGGGTCGACCACAACAATTTTTCCGCCACGCTCACGAATACGTTCCATGCGACCAGGGAAATCTGGTGCTGTACACAAGCTTCCGTTAGATGCATGAGGGTTTGCGCCCAACATCATCAGATAGTCAGTGTGATCAAGGTCAGGAACCGAAATACTTTGCGCGGTTCCGAACATGTACCCACCTGTCACATGCTTTGGCACTTGGTCAACTGTTGATGCACTAAACACATTTCGTGTTCCCATTGAACGCAACATGGTTGCACTGAACATTTGCGGGCCAAGGTTGTGTGCATTCGGGTTTCCCAAATACGCAGACAGCGCACCGCGACCATGTCGTTCGATAACACCGGCAAAACCATCGGCCACAATTTTCCAGGCTTCGCCCCATGACACTTCAACGTGCTTTCCGTCGCGCTTGACCATTGGCATCCGCAGCCTGTCGGGGTCTTCATGTAACTGCTTCAACGTGCTGCCCTTTGGGCAAATGAACCCGTGACTAAAGACGTCCTTTTGGTCGCCACGAATTCGCACGACTTGTTCTTGCGGGTTCACTGAAATCTCTAAGCCACATGTGGCCTCACAGAGTGGACAGGTGCGAAATACTGTGCGATTAGCGGTATCGGTCATTCCCTAGATTGCCACGCCAGCCACTGCGAACTCGCAGTGTTCGTACACTGTGAGAATGACGAGCCCGTTGCACAGTGTTGAGATCTGCATGATCTCCACCCCAGATGGCGTCATTGACGTCAACGGACGCTCACGACCTCTTGGTGGACCAGCAGACCAGGCTCGGCTCATTGCGCTGCGAAACACTGCTGCAGTCGTCATGGTGGGTGCCGGCACAGCTCGCACCGAGAACTATGGGCCGCCAAGCAAAGCCGGCCTGCGCATTGCAGTTGTGACAAAGACCTGTGCGCTCGATTTCGATTCGCCACTCTTTACGTCTGGCGCCGGATTCGTGGCCACCACCATGTCTGCACCCGCCCTCACCGTCGACACAGTGCGCGCAGGCGACCCCGATGTCGACATGGCAGGAATCATTGCCCAATTGCCCCACGGCGTTGTTCATGTCGAAGGCGGACCCATGCTGAACGCGGCACTGTTCAATGCTGATTGTGTTGATGCAATCAACCTGACTGTGTCTCCACGCCTTGGCGGTTTTCGAGCACCATCACTGAGTCAAGCACCGCACGCATTACGACAATTCACCTGCGTA
>WLSJ01000120.1 GCA_009705865.1 Actinomycetota bacterium
CCATATTTCTGCAATGGTGAATGAGGCAGGAAACTCACGAGCATCTAGAACCACTTCGCGAGAGCCTGTGTGCTCGCGCCGAATGTGAGTGTCTTCTTCGTATGGTTCAAGCATTCGTTTCACGAAGCGTGCCGCGCCACCAGAAGGGGCAAAAATAGGCAATGGAATAGCCACTTTATCGAATTGAGTTTCAATCCATCGTGACAAAACGAGTTCTGCTAATCCGAAAACATGATCGCTGTGAATGTGGGTAATGAATACTGCGTCAAGATCGGCAAGTTTGAGGCCTGCTTCGATCAATCGGTTGCAAGTTGCACGACCTGCATCGAATTGCACAACAATGTCATTGTGTTTAACGAACACGCCGGCTCCGGCACGGCCTGGTGCAACATTGGGTAAACCGGTACCGGTGAGTGTGACTGTTGTTGTCATGAAGTCACTACTTCTGATTCCAACTGTGCCGATACGAGGGCGACAACGTTGCTGAACTTCTCAAGGTCCTTGGTGGGAATCGCGTTGTACATTCGCGCACTTTGTTCAGCAATCTGCTCAATGATCTGGTCAGCTACTGCAGCGCCAGTCTTTGTGATTGAAACAAGAGAACTGCGGCGATCTGAATCGTCAGCGATGCGCGTGATGTGACCTGACCGTTCGAGTTGTGTGAGTCGATGTGTGAGGCCAGAAGGCGACACCATCGCTACCTCTGCAATGAATGAGGGAGTCAATGTGCTTGTTGCCCCGTGGCGACGAAGAGTGGCCAGAACGTCAAACTCACCAACTGTGAGCCCGTGCGACTTCGTGATGCCCTCAATCTTGGTCATCGCGGCTTCAGCCATGGCGTGAAAGCGCAACATGTAGCCCATGGGCTCAAAATCAAGGTCTGGCCTCTGTTCTTGCCAGCCCGCCACCGTCTCATCTACGTATTTGCCAATTTCCATAGCTCCATTCTAGGCAGATAGTTTGACGTCAAATAGTTTGATGTCGTATTATTTCCCAATGGCACTGAACGGACTATTAGATATTCAACTTGCAGTTGAGAAACCACAGGAACTTTTCGATTTCTGGTTGCAGCACGGAATGAGCGCGACAGCTGATGGCGTGCTCGGCACACCTGATCGCCCTGTGCAGATGCAGATAGCGGAAGGAACCCACCGCCACATGTCTTCGATGCATCTCAGTTGTGACACTGAAGCGGATATTGCGGCGATCACAAAGCGATTGGCCGATGCCGGAATTTCAGCGTCTGGTGACAGCACCACAGTGCGTTGCACTGACCCAATCTTTGGACACTCAATTGTGATTGACGTTGGCTCGCCACATTCGTTGACGCCGACACAGGCACGCGCATTCAATGGCCCCGGAGAACGCACTCGCGTTAATACGCGTGCAGATGCGGTACTACACACTGAGTCGCCCATTGTTCGTCGCGTTGGTCACGTTGTTCTTGGCACGCCATATCTTGCTGAAGCAGTTGACTTTTATTCAAATGTCTTGGGTTACCGCATTTCTGATCAAATCATGAAAGGTTTTGCGACGTTCATGCGCGTTGAGTCTGATCACCACAACTTGATGATTCAACCTGGCCCTACGTCGTACCTAAATCACTACGCAGTAGAAGTAGACGATATTGATGCTGTCGGTCTTGCTGGTTCAAACGCATTGAAAGATGAACGAGTCTCCAGCATTATCGGAGTTGGTCGACACAATCTTGGCGCCAATGTGTTTTGGTATTTACAAGACCCATCAGGAAACATGTTTGAGTTCTTCTCCGACATGGATCAGATTGTTGATGAAGAAGTATGGGACCGAGTACACCGTCGTCTCGACTGGGAAGGCGAAGATGGCCCTGCAGGTTTTGCAGTGTGGGGTCCGAATGATCCGCCAGAAGTGTTCTTTAGCCCGCCTGACCTTCCTTCAATTGCTGCTGCTCGCGAAGCAAGCGGATTGAAGTAACCCAATGGATCTTGGAGTAAAGGGCAAATGGGCCATCCTTGCTGGCTCGAGCAGAGGGCTCGGACGCGCATGTGCAGAAAGCATTGCTCGCGAAGGAGTCAACGTTGTTGTTAATGGCCGCATTCAAGCTGATGTTGATGTTGCAGTAACAGAATTGACATCGCGTTATGGCGTTACGGCAATTGGAGTTGTAGGCGATTCTGCAACGTCAACTGTGCAAGACGAACTGATGGCAGCGTGCCCAACACCGGACATTCTTTTGCTTAATGGTCAAGGGCCGTCACCCAAAAGCTTTCTCGAAATTGAAATTGAAGATTGGAATGCTGCCGTGCTGCAAGCACTTACTGGGCCGTTGGGTCTTGTACAACGTGTTGTGCCAGGCATGAAAGAGCGAGGATTTGGTCGCATCGTTGCTGTGAGTTCTGCCATGGTGAAATCGCCCAACTCATTCATGAGTTTGTCGCACGGAACACGACTTGGTCTCACAGGAGTTTTGAAGGGCTTGTCGAAAGATCTCGCGCAGTTCAACATCACCGTGAACCAGTTGTTGCCTGAACGATTTGATACTGCACGTCAAGAACAAATGGCTCATGTTGCAATGAAAATTCTCGGCATCACATATGAAGAAGCGCGAGCACAACAGATCGCATCAATTAAGGCAGGCCGTCTTGGTCGTCCCGATGAATTTGGTGATGCGTTTGCGTTTCTCTGTGCGGCACAAGCCGGATATATCAGTGGTCAAAACCTGCAACTTGATGGTGGCAGTTACGAAGGAGTTTTCTAATGACAATGACATCATCACGCGCGGGCAGCCACGTGGCTCGTCCAATCGAACAATTAGTGAGCGAAATCTCTGCATTGCATTCGCAATTTGATGCAACTGCAGCAGAGTCTGAAGAACTCGGCGATGCCACACCAGCATTAGTGGATCTCATGCGTCAGATTCGTGTGCCGATGATTAAGGCACCCCTTGAAGCCGGCGGCGATCGTCTGTTGTTGGCTGACCAGTGTCGCTATTTCACTGCACTTAGTTATTCAAACGCAACGGCAGCATGGACTGGCTTCAACCACGCAGGCGCAGCTGCTGCTGCGGGGTCACGCCTTAGCGAAGAGGGCGTTGAATTGTTGTTTGGGTCTGACCCATCGCCGTTTCTTGCCGCAGTGGCATTGCCAACCGGAACGTTTACTCGTGTTGACGGTGGAGTGTTGGTAAACGGCACATGGAACTATGCAAGCGGAGTTCGCCATGCCGATTGGGCAATGTTGACTGCAATCGAAGCATCAGAGACGCCGTCGGTCACTCTTGCGGTCATTCGTACTGCCGATGCCACAGTGCATGGTGACTGGAATGTCATGGCGTTAAAAGGAACCGGCAGTGTTTCAATCACAGCGAAAGATGTGTTTGTTCCAACGGCATTAACTGTTGACCCAATGGAACCGCCAAAGCGTGGCGGTGCAATCTTCGGATTGAACTACCCAGTTTTTGTAGCCGGTGAGAACCTTGGCTTTACTTTTGGTGCATGCACTCGATTCATTGATGAACTTGTTGTGTACGCACGCGGCAAATCACGTGGTTTTGATGGTCGCCTTGCAGATCGCGGTGCATTTCAATATGAGCTTGGTCGCAGTTCACAACAACTCAAGGCCGTGCAAGCCCATGCGCTTGCCACACTCGCCGAAGTTGATGACGCAATGGAAAACGGTGGTGAATTCAATGCACGACATGAAGCTGGCGTTACTGCCATGACTGCATATTGCACCGAAACGGCAGTTGCTGCCATTTCACGCCTCATGAGCTTTGCTGGTGCAGGTGCCTTGTTCAATACAAGCCCACTACAGCGCTGCTTCAGAGATGCGCAAGGTTCGGCACAACACCTTGTGGCTTCGAATCAATCGCTTGATAAATACGGTGCAGTATTGCTAGCTGACTCATAGTCATGAAAATCGCAATTATCGGCGGAGGAATAGGCGGGCTTACCGCAGCTCTTGCGCTTTCACAGAATGCACACGAGATCACAGTCTTTGAACGTTCGGCAGGCATCCGAGAAATTGGCGCTGGTGTGCAGATCAGTCCTAATGCCAGCAGACTCCTACTTTCACTTGGTCTAGGCGCGGCTTATTCAGAAATCTCGGTAAATCCACATCGAGTCGTACTTCGTCGATGGGAAGATGATTCCATTATTCGCGCCACTGACCTTGATGAGGGTTTCATATCTCAACATCAAGTACCTCTTGCAAACGTAGCGCGCAATGAATTGGTAGAAATTCTGGGTGATGCTGTTGCTGCGCGCGCAAACGTGACTCTGAAGTTTTCAACGCATGTAGTCAAAGTAGAACCAGGCGATGCGTCGTCTGAAGTGATTTTTGCAGATGGCTCTTCACAATCGTTTGACATTGTGATTGGTGCAGATGGCATTCATTCTGTAGTACGGCCATGTGTTGGCGGCATTGATAAGCCCCGTTTTAGTGGCTCAGCTGCGTATCGCGCGTTGGTGCCGCGCAGTGACGTTGAAGATCTGCCGATTGATGTAACAAATCGCATGGGGCCTGACCGTCATGTTGTTAGTTATTTTATTGGGCGTAATCGCAGTCATCTCAACCTTGTCTGTATTTCACCCGAGGATTCCTGGGAAACCGAATCATGGACCGAACAGGGAACGAAGGAAGATCTGTATTCGCGCTTTGAAGGATGGTCTCCCGAATTTCTCTCACTACTTGGGCGAGTTGAAGAACCCATTTTCCGGTGGGCGTTGTACGACCGTGAACCATTAGAACAGTGGGGAATAGGCACAACCACACTGCTTGGCGATGCGTGTCATCCGATGCTTCCATTTATGGCGCAAGGCTCGTGCCAGGCAATAGAAGATGCCGTAGTTCTGGCACGTTGTCTGTCAGATGTGAACACCAGCGATGCACCTAGTGCATTACGTAGATACGAAGATGCACGTAAGGGTCGCACGGCA
>WLSJ01000121.1 GCA_009705865.1 Actinomycetota bacterium
CAAGCTGCTGATGCTGTTGACGTTGTCACCGTTGCTGATGAATTGCGTCGCCATAATCTCATTGATGAATTAGGTGGCCTGAACTTCCTGTTGGAACTGCAGAATGCAACACCATCCATTAGTAGCGCTGGTCGTTACATCCGCATTGTGCGCGATACATCAATTCTTCGTCGTCTTATTCGTGGTGCAAGCGATATCGCAGACATTGGGTATTCCGCACCTTCAGATATCAAAATTGCAATCGACAAGGCTGAGCAAATTGTGTTCGACATTGGTGATGAGCAGATCACCGACTCGTTAAAGAAACTGCACGAACTCACCGGAACGGTTGCACAAATTCTGGAAGATCGCTTTGATGCAAAGAACGATGTCACAGGTGTTCGTACTGGGTATTCAAAGCTCGACAAACTCCTGTCTGGTTTACAACCAGGAACACTGAACATTGTTGGTGCTCGTCCCGCTATGGGTAAGAGCGCATTCGCGTTGGGTATGGCAGTGAGTGCTGCGCGTACTACTAACCGGCCCGTGTTGTTTTTCTCTTTGGAAATGTCAGCGACTGAATTAACACAGCGAATTTTGTCTGCTGAAGCACAAGTTGATTCAGACCGTATGCGTACGGGCCGTTTGCAAGACGCCGACTGGACCAAGATTACGAACGCAATCAACCGTCTTGAAGTTCCTCTTTATATTGACGACACATCGCAAATTACGGTGATGCAGATTCGTCAGAAGTTGCGCCGAGTTGCAGTAGCTGATGCGCCACCAGCATTGGTTGTTGTTGACTACTTGCAGCTCATGGGCGGCGGCAACAACGAAAACCGTCAGCTTGAAGTCAGTGAAATCAGCCGTGGACTCAAGTTGCTTGCGCGTGAATTTTCAATTCCCGTTGTTGCACTTAGTCAGTTGAGCCGAACAATTGAATCGCGTGCTGACCGTCGCCCAGTGCTTGCTGACTTGCGTGAATCCGGTGCACTCGAGCAGGACGCTGACGTTGTTATGTTCCTGTATCGAGAAGAAGCGGCAAATGCTGAAGCGCGCAACAACGACAAAGGCTTTGCAGATGTCATTGTGCAAAAGCACCGTTCTGGACCTACTGGCGATGTTCGCTTGTTGTTCAACAAGGCATACACCCAGTTCGTTGACGAACCGGAATAGTTAGTGCGCAACCGCCACGTTTGTTGGCGGGTGAATTGTGATCTTTGCGTCTTTATCCATTGGTGGGTGCTTGTGCCCCAACAATGCAAGTGCTTCAACTTTTTCTTCGTTGGTAAATTCGCGAATGTCTAAACAAAACTCAACAGTGTTGCCATCTGGGTCACTTGTGTAAATGCTGACGCAGAACTCATGGTTCACTTCTGCCACCATGTGTCCGTGATCGGTCCAGTTCTTGCGACGCTCATCGAGAAATTCACGTGATGGTGCAAAGTACGCAAAGTGATTCACCCAACCAGGTAATCCGGCCTGCTTGTTGATGTCAGTGGGGTAACCGTCTGCCCATTGCGCATCGTGCAAATCCCAGAACGCGATCATGCCTGTTGAACCGGTGTCGTAAAAAACGTGACGAGCCCAACCCTCTGGTGAACCTGGCACTGGGCCAATAACTGTCTTGACTAACGAAAAGCCCATCACCTCTGTATAGAAGTGGTGTGTTGCTTGTAAGTCTTTAGTAGCGAGTGCGACGTGATGAAAGCCCATGGCCAGAGTCTGCCACGCCTAATCTGTAGTGATGTTCCTCGGAAAGAATCTGCTTGCCTACCTCGTGATGGCGCTTGGGTTTGCGCTCGCCGCGGGCAATGTGATGGCCCTAGTAAAACCACCTCCTCGGGCACATGCCGAGGGCGATCTGGCGCAAGCCCCCAAAGCCCGTAGCTACCTAATGATTGCTATCGGCGCCATTGCCGGCCTCTGGTCCTTGGCCAGTCTGATTCGTTGAAAGACGCCACGAGTACTGTTTCGCTCATGGCATTCGGACAACCAGCTGGCCCACCAGCTACTGCAAAACAAACTCGCGAACTTCTCGAACTACTGAACGAAGCTGGCCACACAGATTTTCGCGATGCACGTGGCCCCATGGGTTTCAACCAACGTCAAGCAGGTGGCAGGTTTACTCGCGACGAAGCCGACGCTTTCATTGCCCAACTTCAAGAATGGGCCGAAATTGCCGAATCTGCCGATGCAGTTCCCACCCCGGTTGCTCTGACTCCTCAAGCCATCAAACCCAAAGTCACTGCCGCCGAGCGATCATTGAAATCTGTTCCCGCCGAGGTTCTGGCTGCTGAATTACAGCGCCGGGGCTGGGTTGTGATGGAACCGTAACCTAATCGTTACACCCCTTTGAAACATTTTTAATGCCCCCCTACTAGGGTTAGGCACTATGAGCGTTGAACTAGATACCCGCGCAAAATTGCTGAATGCCACTATTGACGCCATTGCTTCTGGCGGTGAAGGGTCAGTGCGCGTCAGCAGTGTCGCAGCCGAGGTCGGGGTCCGCGAACCGTCGGTGTACCACTTCTTCAAGAACCGCGAAGCTCTTGTGGAAGCTGCCCAAATTGAGCGCTATCGCCGTAGTTACGCCGAAATGATGGTTCCTTTCGAGGCAGCTGCTCTGATGGCCGACTCATGGGATGACTTTGAACGGTCAGTGCGCAAGATTTTTGCTGCGATCTATACGCCAGCTCGTGCCGAAGTTAGGTCTATTCGCATGAACGTGATGGGTGCAGCTCAAACCAGCCCTGCCATTGCTGCCGCTGTTAATGAGATCAACCTCGAGAACACTGAATCTCTTGCGCGCGTCATGACATTTGGTCAAGAAAAGGGTTGGGTCACCAAAGATCTCGACGCCATGGCCCTTGCATATTGGGGCATCGGCCAAATCAACGGCCGGGTGATGGCAGAGATGAACCCCGCTGAAGTGGACCTCGAGGCATGGAACAAGGTGTCAATCGAGGCAGTTTTGGCCATTTATCGCTGGAAAGAGCCTAAATAAGCCCAGAATTGGGCTTTTGAATACCATAAATACATAGTCCCCACCTAATTGGGCAACTATCTGCCTATTATATTTAGGTGATAACTACTGACTCAAGGTTATTGGCGACCTTTTCCACAGGGCAGATGGCTGAGGGGCTGTGATGCGCCGCCGCATTGGCCAGATCATGGCCACCTTGGTACTTGCCACCCTTGTCTTGGCCTTGTTGAACATTGTTGCCTCACCCCGCCGCGTTTGGGCCCAAGGCCCCGGGTCCTTAGAGACCACCTTTAACACTGCGGTCGGTACAGCATTCGCCGATGTCACTGCGTTGGCCACGGATTCGAGTGGGAACATCTATGTCGGTTACGGCACATCAGTCAAGAAAATCAGTAGCACTGGCGCTTTAAGTTGGACCGCAAGCAATATCGACAACCCCTACTCAATTGCAATTGACAGCAGTAAACGAGTCATTGTGGGCACGAGGGTTGGTCTTCGACGCATTTCAGAATTGGGAGTGGCTGATAGCACTTTCAACTCGAATTCTGGAGTTACGAATCCGCAGGTGGGAGTCGGTGGCGCAAACGCCACGATCTATTCTGTTGCGTATCAGACGGCACAAGATCGAGTCCTCTTCCTATCAAGCTTCTTCAACAACGCTCGGCGATTAGGTGGACTAACTAGCACGGGCGCTGAAGACTCAACCTTTACCCAAAACTCTCTGACAACTACGTCTGCGGCACTGGCACTTGACAGCAGCAACAACATCTATGTCGTTGGGCCTTCTGGGATGGGGTACCTCAAACGATTCTCAGCAAATGGCACTATCACAGCTACCGAAACAACTTTTGCAACAAACGTGACTGGCAAATTAGATGCTGCTCCCACAGCAGTTGCAGTTGATGGATCGAACAATGTCTACGTAGTCGGAAACTTCACAGGAAAAATAAAAAAATTTTCCTCAGCAGGTGTGGAAGACGCAACCTTCAATACCAACGCTGCTGCCGCTGCTCTTCCTAACGGTGCCCTAACCGTTGCTGTGCAATCTGATGGAGAGATAATCGTTGGCGGGTCGTTCACTGGAAACCTCAAACGGTTTAATACAGATGGAACTTTGGACAGCACATTCGTATATGACAATGCAACTGGTGGCACGGTTAACGAAGCGATTGTGTTATCTGATGGATATATCTTGGCGGGTACTGCCAGCTCTCCATTTGTTAAAAAGGTGTACACGGTTTTTCTTGCGCCTAACACTCCTGGTACACCGACTGCGGTAGCAGGTGATGCGCAAGTAACGGTCACGGTTGCGGCACCAACATCTGGCGTGACGCCTAGTGGATACACAGTCACCGCAGTGGAAGACACGAGTAAAAAATGCACGGTCACTGGAGGAACGGGAAGTTGCATCGTTACCGGCTTGACCAATGGAAACAGTTACACCTTTACGTCTGTTGCACTGAATGGTGACCGGACGTCGGCGCTAGCCTCCGCGGCATCATCTGCTGTCACACCCATAGCTGTGCCGCCAGTCTTTGGCTCGGCGGCTATCGATGCGGATGGTACGACATTAATTTTGACCTATAACAAAGCTCTTGGTAGTACAACGGCACCGACAACGAATTTCACAGTGATTGCCGGGGGATCACCTGTGACGGTTACATCAGTAACTGTAAGTGGTTCCACTGTACGTCTGGCATTGGGAAGTGTGGTAATTCAGGGCCAAGTCGTAAGTGTTGCATACAACGCGCCAGCAGCCGATAATGCAAGTTCAAATGCGGCCACGCAAGATGTCTTAGGTTTGGATGCAGCATCGTTATCTACAACGAGCGTGACGAATGCTTCACTAGTTGACAAGACGGCAC
>WLSJ01000122.1 GCA_009705865.1 Actinomycetota bacterium
CGCTTATCGCGTTCATCGCGATACCGCTGGCGTAGTTCATCGGGGTCGAACCCCAGGTCGTCAGTAGATGTCTGGCTCATAGCTCAAGACTATGTCTCGGCCCTCGGAATTACGAAGCGCAGGTCAGTTATTAGCTGTTACGCGTGCGCGTGGGAACACCCGCAAGAAGTTGCCAGAGTTGAACTTGTCGACAGATGCTTGGGGCACCTGGGTCATGCAGGACTCAAAACGAGCAATCGGGTCACGGCCGCCCTCGGTGTGCGGGTAATCGCTAGAGAAAAGGAACAAGTCATCGTTTGACTGTTCAATAAGGCGAGACACATCTTCAAACACGAACGGAGTAAACCCGAACTGTTCACGAATCTGTTCTGATGGTGCACGCTTGAAACCGCGGAGACGCTCATCTACTCGTGAATATGCTTTATGAATTTGATCAAGACGAACGATCATCTCGGGAACCCAACCGGCCCCTAGTTCAACCGACGCAAACTTCAAGTTCGGGAACTCTTCGAGAACGCCGTCAAGAATCAACATAGAAATGAATGTTTCGATGCCCTGATGCAAAACAGCCGCGTCACGAGCGCGAACATTTTCTCCGCCGCCCATCCAGTCCTTAGTTACACCTCGGCCGGTGTTGCTCCATTCGGGACGCAACTGCAGTGGGTTACCACCAACATGAAAGACCACAGGAACTTGTGCTTCTTGCAACAATGACCAGATCGGATTGAAATCAACATGCGTAGGTGAACGCTCGCCTGCCAAACGGTGAGGAACCCACATTGCTTCTAATCCATTGTCAAGGCTCCACTGCACCTCTTCTAATGCAAGTGCTGGATTCTCAAGTGGGATTGCAGCAACACCCATGAGGCGATCATCAATAGAACAAAAATCTGACATGTGACGGTTGTGTGCACGTGCACCGCCGTAGCGAACCTTGTCAGCAATTTTGCTGCTTGGTGAAAATGGCATATGCAAACTGTGTGTTGGGAACACCAATTGCTTTTTGAATCCCAACATGTCATTTGCAATAACACGGTCATGTTTGTCGAAGGCACCGAGTGCCTGAATTTCTTTGACCTCAGTAATCATTTTGTCGCCAAGTGCTATCAATGATTCTTTGTGCGCATCAGAGTGCTGAGAACCATTACCCACAATGATGGCCACTTCTTCGTCGGTGACAAGTGAACGGCCGTAATCAACTTCAGGAAGAAGGTCACGAATTTCAGGGTCGGCGAACTTCTTCAGAAAGTCCGGAAGCTCCATGATGTGTGTATCTGCGTCGTATAGAACGCGATCGCCTGCATATGTCATGTGGGGCCCCTATCCCTTGAACTGTGGGAAACGGTACCACCCACTCGAAAGAGTCACTCCTACGTCAGGTCTCGTCTATACGCCGTCCATCAAAGCCAACTAGACATAAGGGGTGAGAATTCTTGTAACAAACGACGATGGTATTGATTCCGTTGGACTTCATGTCCTTGCCCGCGCAATGCGGCCCTACGGAGAAGTAGTAGTTGCAGCTCCCGACCAGGAGTATTCCGGTGCAGGCGCAGCTATTGGCGCTCTTCACATCATTCAGCCTGAAATTCAGCGACGACATATAGAAGGTATCGATACTGCCTGGGCCGTCACTGGCCCGCCCGCATTGTGTGTGTTTTTTTCTCGCTTTGGTGTCTATGGCGCACCGTTTGATTTAGTTGTGTCTGGAATTAACCCCGGTGCAAATGTTGGTCGCGCTGTGTACCACTCAGGAACTGTTGGCGCTGCGGTCACCGCACGCAATGGAGGTGTTAGCGGTATTGCAATTAGTCAAGCTGTCACCGGATTCGGAGCTGAAGGCCAAGGGTGGGATGATGCTCTCAAAGGTCAGATGTGGGATTCTGCGGCCACTGTTGCACAGAGTGTTGTTGAAGGTTGGATTGCGGATCGACCAAGTGAACCAGTTGTTATCAATGTCAATGTTCCGAACTGCCCCGTTTCTGAAATGAAAGGCTGGCGTCGTACAGGTGTCGGGCACATTGTTCCCGTCGCTATGGCGAGCGCCGACCTTGAAGCTAAAGAAGGACACGACGGCGCTTTTTATGTTCGTATGAATTACGGAACACAAGTGCAGATGCCTGCCAATTCAGACGGCGGCGCAGTAGAAAATGGTGAAGTCGCAATTACCTACATCAACAGATTTGATGACGTGGCATCGCAGGGTTCTTCAGCAATGAATAGTGCGTTGACAGCCCTCGTTGGCACTGCGAGCACACTGCACTCATAGGCATCTCCATCTCTCACCACTACGGTGAAGGAATGGCTGATTGGCAGGATCTCACTCGACGCGCATCGTTTGCGTCGCACCGACTATTGGGCTGGATCTTTTGGGATCC
The DNA here is from genome assembly GCA_009705865.1 of Actinomycetota bacterium. Taxonomy (GTDB): domain Bacteria; phylum Actinomycetota; class Acidimicrobiia; order Acidimicrobiales; family Ilumatobacteraceae; genus UBA2093. The sequence goes on from WLSJ01000122.1 coordinate 2,376, forward strand.
ACGTGCGAAGGAAAACTTGGCGGCACTTGGTGTTCCGGATGGTCTTGGCCACTACATCGTGAACCGCGGTGCACCGTTAGCGCCAGCAGGTGCCGAAGCATTATTTGCGGCGTTCTACACAATCAAAAGAGAATTCGTTCACTTCGCATTGAACAACGCGACAACATACATCACCGATTGGCACGAGGTTACTGTTGCCCGAGATGCGGCAGTGCGCGCTGGCCTTGAAGAAATGACACCACAAATCATTGCGCCGTTCGGAGCACTTGCCGATGACTTATGGAACACAGTTGATGCAATTCCGGCAAGTGGTCGCGTGTTGTTCGCTGCACATAAATCATGGCCACGGCCAACTGATCCATTGATGTCTGCGTGGAATGCTTTGAACTGCATACGTGAATGGCGCGGCGATACGCACTTTGGAATTTTGCTCAACGACAACATCGGAGTTGTGGAAGCGGGTCTTCTGCATGATGCATGGATGGGATACCCCAAAGAATGGATTCCGCGCAGTCGCGGTGCAGACGACGCCGAAATTATTGCAGCTCTCGACAACTTGTCATCTCGTGGTTTTGTTACTGATGGCGTCGTGAACGACGAAGGCGTTGCATACCGAGAAGATCTTGAACGCCGCACTGACGTGTTGTGTGAAATTCCTTGGCGTCACTTTGGCGAAAAGAACACGGTTGAGTTGCTTTCAATTCTTGAACCCGTTGGTGAGCGATACGTACAACACATCAACGAAAATGCCGGCGACAACTGGATGCCAGCTGCTCGGCCTCGCCGACGCTAAACCGAATGCGGTAATCCGATTCGCACTGAGACACCAGGCGAATACATAACGTGTGGAATTCCTATTGGAACTGGTAACCCTGCTGCCAACACCAGAGTGTCTTCGAGATGTTCAAGTGTTGCGTTGTGCAGTATCCACGTCTCATGATCAACAGGCGCATAGCGCAACGATGTTCCAAACCCTTTGGAGTACAAGCCCCATCGAGCTGATAAGAAAACCGACAACTCATCAGGTTGTTCGATGCGATCTCCGATAGCAATCTTGATTTGTGTGGACGCTTTTTTCGGCCAACGGCGTTTCACAGTGGTGGTCAGAAATTCAGACGTCACCGTATGTGACGCACTGCCCCAGCAATACGGCAAGAAGTACGAAGCGCGTGCCGCAAGTGCTGGAAGCAGCCGATTCACATCGAGTGAGAAAAACCACACCCCGGGAATTCCGTCCTTCTTTACATACGTACGCACATTCACTTCGGGAAACGAACCCAAATACGGAATCGCCGGAGTACCAGGAAAAGAAATATTGCGCATTGCGAATGGGATGAGACCCACCCAGGCAGAACCGTCGAACGTATCGACTTCAAGTCCTTCGGGCAGTAACGCTTGCACCACTGAAGCGTCGTACTGCCAGTGAACGTAAGCAAGCTCTTTCCACTGTTGCTTCATGATTGGTCGTCGTACTGGCGCTGGGCAGAAATCTTGCACGCCTACACCTTACGAATCTTTTACGGATTCGGGGATTAGGGGCAACCCAAATCATTCAGGTTGGCGCATTCTCTGCACAACCATGCAGTGCCTTCTGATGTGCTCCATGCTGTAGCAAGTGGCGAACCACACGACATGCAATCGTGCTTTTCCTTCGTTACTGGTTTCACTTCAAAGTGCGGAACCTGATCAGCATTACTCATTTTCCGGCTGTTGCGTAATCAGTTAACAAAGTGGCACTTTCACCGGCTTTGCGACGCGCAATTAGCGCTTCAAAATCAACGTCAATACCGATTGGGTTAGCAGCAAACAAAGGTCCATTCATAAAATCATCAGCTTGTTCCATGGTCAAAGTATCGACTTGAGTTTCGACTTGGTTGCCATCAGGGTCGCGATAATACGCAGACAGAGTCATTCCGTGATTGATTGTCCAATACGGCGAGATCCCTTTTGCCTTCATGCGCTCGTATTGGCCAAAGAGATCATCAATCGATGCATATGTAAATGCAAAATGTTCGAGGCCTTCAGATTTCGGTGACCGAGGCTCTAGATCGGGCATATTCACGATGGCAATACGGTGATGTTCGTCGTCATAGGAAAGGAACGAGATGAAATCATTCCCGTGTCTGACAGAACCCTCTAAGAAATCAAGCCACCACTCAAGCATTTCTGCGTATCGAGGGCTCTTTAAAACGACATGGGCGAATTTGACAGGCGAAGCCATGAAATTTTCCTACTCTCCGCAGTTTGTCAACTGGCTGACAATGAATACAGTAGTCGCATGACTTTGCGATTTGCTTCAAAAAATGGCCGTGCCCAATTGGTGGTCGGCCCTAACAACAACCTTGTGGACCTGGCAGAAGTAAGTGGCGGAAAATTTGATTCAGATCCCATCAAAGCTTTTCCACGTTGGGCCGAATTGCGTGCGTTTGCTGCAACCGTGACTGAAG
>WLSJ01000123.1 GCA_009705865.1 Actinomycetota bacterium
AACATCTGGGGCAAAGTATCGAGTGGGCGAGTGGTGGAAGAACTCATCGGCATGTTGTGCAGCGTTCCGCTCTTGATGCCATTCCGTCTCCATCGCGCATCACACATGCGTCACCACGCCTACACGAATGATGCCGATCGCGATCCTGATCATTTCTCTCAAGGAGAACTTCGTGAATTGCCGCTGAAAATTCTTTCGATTACTTCCATTAATGCGTTGTTGCCACTCATTGCATTCATCCCGCCGATGCGAAAACTGTTGCATCCAGCAATTGCGCGTGCGAATAAGGCGAGCGCTAACAAGGCTGAAGGTCTGATGCAGTTGCGCTTCTGGCTCATTACTCATGGTGTGCTTTTGGTTGCTGTTCTCACTGGTTTCGGATGGCCTGCATTCCTGTTGTGGTACATCCCAGCGAGACTTCAGTTGGGTTGGCTCTTGCTTGTTTTTGCTTGGTATCCACATCATCGCGGCGACAAACAGGGTCGATATGTCGACACACGCGTCGCAGTGTTCCCAGGATCAACGTTCTTAATTCGTGGACATGATCATCATGCGTTGCACCACTTATTCCCTCGAGTAGCGCATTACCGCTTACCCGCAATGTGGCAAGAGATGGCAGCAGATCTTGTACCTAAGGGCGTTCGCGCTGAAGGACGTGCTCTCGAGGCAACTGGCCCTGTCGTTTGGTAACAGCACTCAACTTCGAGTGATCTCGGGCAACAGGTCGAAATAGACCGTCACGATGAGAGTGTCGTCAGTGACTGACTCGCCAACACGGGTCCAATATGCAAGATGGCTTGCACGAAAATCAGCAGCATTCATGTCGCCTTCTGCTTCGGCAAGAGCTAACTCGTCGGGGACATCTGCGAATCGCAGAACCTCCACCCGAGTAACTTTCATAGTGCCGACATGCTTTACGTCGTTATCAACTATTGCTAGCAATTCACCGACATGTTCAATAGGTTCGCCTTCAGACTCGTAGTCGCCAATGAGCAGACCGGCTGTTGCGCGCTTCTGGCCGTGAAGAATGAGGTTGACCAGTTTCTCTCGTGAGGCGCCAGGTGTTCCGAACTCAATTGTGCGCATGCCGTCTATTCGTTCAAACATGGCGGCAGTGTACTGATGAGAACGTGAGGCCAAGTGAGTCGTAAGGCCCTAACTGGGCACCTGTCTGCTTGATTGGGTGACTAGACAAAACTTGTCCATCAAGGTAACTTGATGGATGTGGATCCGGTCATCCTTGAAAGTGCTCGCAAGCACGGCATTGCAAATGAAGACATGATTCACGCTTATCACCACCCAATTCGGGTGTTTCAGTTAGACGACTTGACAATGTTGATTGGACCTGACCGGTCAACACGTCTCTTGGAAATCGGCTTAAGCACTGGAGAAGGTGTTGAATTCATCGTTCATGCCATGTTGGCTCGACCAAAATATTTAAGGTGATTCGTATGCCCCGTTCAATTCAAGACATTCTCGATCATGCAAATGAACTTGCACAGCGATTTGAAGATTTCGATGCTGATGAAGCCGAAGAAATTTCTGTAGAAGAGTATCTTCTCGAGCGAGCAGTGGTGGCACGGGCACGATGCGAACAACAAATCCTTGATGCCATTGCAAAGGCACGTGCAGCTGAACTCTCATGGCAGAAGATTGGGGAACTGTTAGGGACATCCGCACAAGCAGCTCACCAGCGTTACGGAGTCTTCCTAGAATCGGCTTAGATTTCCACTGCTAAATAGTTAGCGAAGGAATGGTCTCACTTCGATGGGTCGGTTGCATGCTTTTGACGCTTCTGCTGCCAACGCATGCGCAACGGTGTCATTTTCGGCCTCAATGATCCAGAAGCCAGCCATAAATAAGTCAGAGTCCACAACAGGTCCGTGCGTGACAGAGTCGCGAGTACCTCTGAAATCAAAAACGACGGCTTGATCAGGTGTTGCGATTCCTGCTGCCATTATTCGTTGGCCAGCAGCCTCGATTTTCTCATTGAAGGAATCAATCGCTGTCATCTCGTCGTGGTCGGCGAGTACTTCGCCCGTTCGGTTTGCAATGACAGCAAATAGGTAACGCATGTTTTGATTCTAACTTCAGGCGAAATCTCTCGTTAAAGTCATCTGATGGCAGAAAAAGTCACTGGCCCAGCTTCTTACTTTCCTTCGATTGAGAAGAAATATGGAAAGCCAATATCGCATTGGAAATCTCTACTGAAGAAGATGAAGAGCGCCAAGCATTCCGAGATGGTTGCGATGTTAAAGACTGACCACGAGATGGGCCACGGTCATGCAAACGCAATCGTTGCCCACTTCCGTGCAGAAGAGGGCCTGTAGCCGAATCCTGCGTTAGAGGCCGAGTGCAGCCTTTAACTCCTTCTCAGTGATACCAAGATTCTTAGCGGCTGTTGGAAAATCAGGAGGCAATTTGTTGTTGAACGCATCCTTCAGCTGAGTTTCCGTAATGCCAAGTTTCTTTGCGGCAGCAGCAAGGTCGGGCATCGCCCCCATTTGCGGCATCGCTTGGATTTGTGATGCATCAACTTTGCCATGGAAGCAACCGATAGATGATGTTGCATCAGCTGATCCCGGAAGAACGTAGTGGTAGATACCGCTCGGGTACTCAGGTGTTGGGCTAGTTATTCCGTTGCACTCATCGAGAGCGCTTGACGGTACGGCTTTTCCATTGATGTCGTTATCGCCATAGATGAAGTAACCATCAAGGGCAATGCCGATGATATGAGACGCGCCCTTCGTTGTATCAACCTTCGCTGTTACGCAATTAGGTAACCCGTGGTAGTGGTACGCACCGCCGGTGCCATTCATGCCGGGAGTGGGGTGACCTGCGCACTTGTCGACAAACGAAGCTGTAATTCCGGCCGCATTAGTGATTGTGAAGTTGTTTGCCATCGCAACAGTAGTTCCATCGCCTTCGTATGGGTTGTAGAGGACAGCACCTGAGATCATTACTCCGATAGAGCCCAAACTTGTTTTTGTAGTCGCTGACGAGAAAGTGGGAACAGAAGGAATATCGAATGAGTATGTCTGTGCCGAGGTTGGGTCCTTGATGATGTTTGCCGTATTGGCATCTGGCACTACGACACCAGCATTTGGCACCGCGTAGTACGCATCACGTTCATGGTTGGGAATGCCATCTGGCTGGAAGTTGATGCTGCCATCTGTATAGGAGATCTTGATTGTGGGATTCCACGAAGCAGCCTTCACAACATCAGTGGTATCTGTAGACGACGATGAAGAAGTGGCAGCAGTATCGGTAGTTGAGGATGCTGCAATTGTGTCTGATGACTCTGAACTGCTTGAGCATGCGCTGAGAAGAACTATTGATAAGGCGGCAGCAATGCTGAGGCTTGTTTTGATTTTCATGGATCGATTCCTTGCTAGATGGGCAACTCCGACAATAACTTACCTAGGTAAATAATTCGTAAGAAGTTCTGTTATCTTTGCGCTATGAGCCATCAGGTCCATAATCCTTCAGTAGGTGAAAAACCGACTCCCTCAGATCTGGCAAAAATGTCCAGAGCTTCGGCCGCTCCGTTTACTGCAGCCAGCGTTGGTCGACTCAGTCATCTCTTTCCCCATTGGCTTCTGCTCAATGTTGAGACCCCTCTAGGAATTCCAGCATCTCGTCTCCTTGTTCTCTGGATGTTGCGTAATGAGAAAGCTCTCACCATGGGCGAAATTGCTCAGATGATTGATCTCACTCCGCGTGGTGTGACACGCATCGTCGATGGGCTTGAAGCAGATGGTTTTGCTACTCGTACTGAAGACGAATCTGACAAACGAATCAAAGTAGTGGAACTTACGACTAAAGGTCGGCGGTTTCTTGATGCGTCTCTTCCTAAGGTTCATCAGAAGTACGTCGAACTGTTCGCTGTCTTGGATAAATCAGAAGCAGTGGAACTAGTCCGCCTGCTCGAGAAATTGACGGATCACATGAAAATGCAGATCGACGCCGACTAAGAGCCGCCTTCGAAAGCTTTATTCGGCGATGCGGGCCTTCACCATTGCGCGTAAAAGATTGGCATCAACTTTCCAGTCGACAGGCACAATGAATGTCTTTTTGTTGACGGTGTAGCCCGCCAGTTTTGATTCCATTGACTCAAGAACATCGGAACTGAATGGATTCAGAGTGAGGTGGTTCTTTGAAGCAGATAATCCGAACACATATTTGCCATCGATACGCAACATGGGTTGATTCCAGGCAATGACCAGTTCAAGCTTGGGAAATTTCTCCATGATGGTTGAGAAAATCAGTTCAGCAGTTTTCTTCTTTTGTGGATCGAGTTGCGCGAAGAACTGTTTCGGAGTTGAGAAACGTTTTGATGTTGTGGAACCACGAAAATGCATCACAACAGCATTTGCATGCGCCTGACTAAAACCGTGATTTTCGCGCAGGTACGCAATCTGCTCGGGATACTTGGCGTCAGTGAGTTCACCGAGCTGGTTGAGGTAGTGCGAAACAGGTTGACCGTGTTTCTTTTCGATCGCAGGAAAGAACTTCGAGCGGTCACCGCTTGTGTCGGTCATTGCTGAAGGGTTTAGAGACCGAGATGCTCTTTAACTTTTGCGACTGATGGGTTTGTCATTGACGTGCCATCGTTAAACACAAGAGTAGGAACCGTGCGATTGCCATTGTTGATTGACTCAATCAATGCAGCTGCATTCTCATCTGACTCGATGTCGATCTGCGTGAAGGGGATGCCTGATTTCTCAAGATCTGCCTTCAGACGCTTGCAAGGGCCGCACCAAGTGGTGCTGTACATGGTGAGAACTGGTGTCGACATATGAGT
>WLSJ01000124.1 GCA_009705865.1 Actinomycetota bacterium
ATATAGACCTGTGGTTTCCACAAGGTCCCGTGGTGAAGCTGGAGTTCACGCCGGCCTGTCAAGCCGGAGGTCGCGGGTTCGAGTCCCGTCGGGACCGCCATTATTGGCGGTATTTTCCGTCAATAAGACGGTGGTGAAAGCCACCGTCAGGTTCGGCAATAGCCGGACCGCCAATGGTCGAGTAGCTCAGTTGGCAGAGCACACGCCTGAAAAGCGTGGGGTCACCGGATCGACGCCGGTCTCGACCACCATTGTGTGCAATCGGTTTATTCCGGTTGCCGAAGTCGCACCAAGGTTTCTTGGGCGACAGTTGCCACGTGTATTCCGTCTTCAGTGAACACATACCCGTACGCAAGTCCACGACCATGCAAATAGGTCTGGCAACTCATTTCATACAGATGCCATTTACTTGCGTCCACATCACGATGAAACCACACCGTGTGGTCCAGGCTTGCGGAAAAGAATGAGTTTTCAACATTCCACTTCTCTCGTAGTTCTGGCACTCCTCTAATCACTGCACCAGTTGGCAAATCATCTGACAAATACGCCAATGCACAACGATTCAATAACTGATCGCCACCGAAGTCTTCCTTCGTTCGATACCACGCCATCAAACTTCTGGCTCCATCACGTTTATCTGAAGAAACAAAATCAAGAGGAACATCTCGTTGTTCAATGTGCTCAGACCATGACTCTGCCGGTGTTAAGTCACCTGGCAACGGAACATCAGACAGCATTGCCACTGACGACACTTCTGCTGAATCTTCAGGCAGCTGATAGCTGGCTTCAAGATTCAGAATTGCTCCATTTGATTGTCGTGCGACAACTCGTCGCGTAGAAAAACTTCTGCCGTTACGAATGCGATCAACTTCATATCTCACTGTTTCAGTGTTTTCACCACGCCGAATGAAATACGCACGCAAAGAATGAGGCATAAAGCCTTCTTCAACAGTGTGCGATGCAGCACGTAATGCTTGCGTGACGATATGACCGCCGTACAAACCACCCCATGGATATGGGTGTCCGTTACCGACGAACACGTCTCCTGAATGCGGAGTCAGTTCAAATAATTGTGCGAGCGTCACTTGACAGAGATAACGACAAGAACTTCTTCTGTGACGTGACTTTCAAGATCAAAAACACCGGCTTTATCTGCTGTGAAAGAAATAACTGCTGCTTCGCCCTTTGGCGTTTTGCCCGCAGTTAAGTCGTAATCATGTAAATGGAATTCATCATCCGCATTGGGGTTTGTCAGCGTGATATTGACTTGTGAACCAAGTGGAACTTCTTCAACACGATCTGCAGCAGAATCTGTCCCAACAGTGACACTGATCTCTATTGGTGCAGCAACTTTTGCTGTGGAGTCAGCTGGCATCTCAGTTGTGTCTGGTGGGAAATTACCGCCTTCGTCTGCGTCATTGTCTGAACAAGCTGCAAGGGATGCAACCAAAACAAGTGGGGTAAGGACTGCAAAAATTTTTCTCATGTACCCATCTTGCCACTCAGCATGAGGTTTTGAGAAGCGCGGTTTATGAACCGAATTCGAACCCAAGGTCAGGTGCGCTTAACAATGGCTTGTATGCAATGCCGGCATCAGCGGCCATTGCAGCACACGTACCTCCGCGATCAACAATGACCGTAATAAGAATTGGTATTGCCCCGAATTCACGCACCGCATCAACTGCTTCAAACAAACTTGTGCCGCGTGTCACCGTGTCTTCAGTGATGACAACATGATCACCAGGTTGAAGCGCGCCAGCAATTCGGCCAGTAATTCCGTGGTCTTTTGCTTCTTTTCGCACACTGAAACTGCGCAGGTTTCTTCCTTGCGTTGCTCCCACTGCAGCTATTCCGTACGCAACTGGGTCGGCACCCATTGTTAGGCCACCAATTGCTGTTGCATCTGCAGGAATGATTTCGAAGGCGGCATTAGCCACAGCAATCATTCCGTCAGGCCTGCACATTGTTTGCTTGGTATCAAGAAACCATGTGCTCTTGCGACCTGACTTCAAAGTGAAGTCACCCATTTTTAATGAGTGTTCAAAGACATGATCACGAAGTCGTGCCAACACGGGCGACAACGGTGGCAAACCATCAGGAGTATGTGGAAATTCTGCAGACATTGTGTGGCCCTATTCCTTCAGTAACGAATCAATTGCGCGACCCGCATGACGTAAGACTCGCGGCAAGTCAAACGCATCATCAAGTTGTTTCGTAGTTAGCGGCATTGTTGTATGTGCTTTCAAAACATCACGCAAATGTGTTTTGCTAGAAATTGCCACTGCAGCTGCGGTTTGCACCATGCGATACGCATCGTCTCGTGTTAACCCTGACTCCACCAGTGCAAGCAGTACAGACTGTGAGAACACGACTCCGTGTAATGCGTTCAAGTTCTCAGACATGCGGTCAGTGTCAATTTCAAGATTCGACAACAAACGAGCCATGCGTCGAGTCATGTACACCGCAAGAGATGCAGAGTCAGGCAGCACAATGCGTTCTGCAGATGAATGCGAAATATCACGCTCATGCCACAGCGGTACATCTTGCAGACCAACCTGAGCATTCGCACGCAATACGCGCGACAAGCCGCTGATCGTTTCAGCAGAAATAGGGTTTCGCTTGTGTGGCATTGCACTGGAACCCTTTTGTCCGGGTGCAAACCCTTCACGCACTTCATTCACTTCAGTGCGTTGCAGGTGACGCAGTTCTACTGCAATGGCTTCAAGCGTGGTACCTACTGAGGCGCACGCATAGAGAAATTCTGCATGGCGATCGCGGGCAACAACTTGTGTTGCAGGCACCGGAACAAGCGACAAATGTGCAGCAACACGAGCTTCAACGTCAGGCTCAATATTGGAATACGTACCAACAGCGCCAGACAACTTACAGACAGCGATCGCATCACGTGCACGAAGGATTCGTTCGCGGTCGCGCTTTACTTGCGCGCCCCACAACGCAACTTTTGCGCCAAATGTTGTGGGCTCTGCATGAATGCCGTGCGTGCGACCAATCATTGCGGTATTGCGATGAGAAATTGCAAGATTCGTAATGACATCAATGAGTTCATTAAGCGAATCATGAATCAATGTCGATGCATCGCGTAACGCCCAGCACAAACCGGTATCAACAACGTCGGTGCTTGTGAGCCCGTAGTGAATCCATGAACCAGCTGGAGCGCCAATGCTTTCTTGCAAAACATCAACAAAAGCAGCTACATCGTGATTAGTAATTGCTTCACGAGCTTCAACGCGGGCAACAAATTCGGCATTAATGACCGGCGCATTACGCCTGCATTCTTCTGCAACAGTTTTTGGTACGACACCAGTTGCAGCTAAAGCATCAGTGACAGCCAATTCAATCTCTAGCCAACGAGACATCTTTGCTTCTTCAGAAAACAATGCATCTGTATCAACAGTGGAATACCGCTTGATCATTAACGCACCACCATGGCATCGCGAGATGGGCCAGTGCCCACCATAGAAACCGGAATACCTGTTTCGCGTTCAACAATTTTCACAATTTGTTGTGCGCTCTGTGGCAAGTCAGCAAATTTTGTAATGCCTTCAGTGCTTGATTTCCACCCAGGCAATGTTTCATACACCGGCACTGCATGAGCCAACATGTCAGGGCGGTCAGGGTAGTTACGCATCACTGTTCCGTTAATGCTGTACCCCGTGCACACCTTCACCTCTTCGAAGGTATCTAAAACATCAAGCTTTGTGAGGGCAATTTCAGTTAAAGAGTTCACGCGGGTGGCGTGACGCAACATCACAGTGTCAAGCCATCCCGTGCGACGGCGACGTCCGGTCACAGTTCCGTATTCACGGCCAATGTCCACAAGTGCCTCACCAAGTGCGTCAGTGAGTTCTGAAGGAAAGGGGCCCATGCCAACGCGCGTGGTGTAGGCCTTTGTAATTCCGACAATGCGATCAATGTGGCGTGGTCCAAGACCACTACCAACGGCTGCTCCGCCTGCAATGGGGTTTGACGACGTGACGTACGGGTATGTGCCATGGTCAATATCTAAGAACGTTGCTTGCGCACCTTCTAACAAAATGTTTTCGCCACGTTCACGCGCATCGTGCAGCAAGTTCACAGTGTCTGCAACGTACGGAGTAAGGCGCTGTGCATACGCAACAAATGCCGCTACAACTTCTTCGACATCAAATGTGTCACCGCCAACATCGCTAACTTCGCGACGTGCTGCAATTGCACGCTCACGTACTCGCTGTTCGAAGTTCTTGATATCCAGTACTTCGCCAACGCGAATTCCGGCACGCTTGACCTTGTCAACATAGGCAGGTCCGATGCCCTTCAACGTTGTGCCAATCTTCCCGTCACCACGCGCTGCTTCAAGTGCAGCATCCATGGCCTGGTGCCAAGGGAAAATCAGGTGAGCAAGGCTAGAAACTTTGAGGCGTGCAGTAGAGATACCGCGCGATTCAAGTGCGTCGATTTCTTTGAACAAAGTTGGCAGGTCAACAACAACGCCGTTTCCAATAACTGGCGTCACAGTGTCGTAAAAAACTCCACTAGGAGTCAGCTGCAGTGCGTACTTTTGATCGCCGATAACAACGGTGTGGCCCGCATTGTGGCCACCTTGGTAGCGGGCGACAATCTGATGAGAAGCGGCAAGAAGGTCAATAACTTTGGCTTTGCCCTCGTCACCCCACTGGGTACCTACAACAACGGTGACGCTCATACACGCTCCTCCTTCGGAACGTGAATTAACTCTACTTGGTAGAG
>WLSJ01000125.1 GCA_009705865.1 Actinomycetota bacterium
CCAGAACCATCTGATTTGTGAAATGCGATGGTGTGGTACGCGCCGGGGCGATCACGATCTTCTAATTCAGCTTGTGCAACTGCAGTGCGAAAATCAACGTCCCACAATGTTGGTGCTTCTTGTGTGTATGCCTCACCGCGTGCAAGGTTGCGCAAGAAAGCACGTTGGCTCGCACGACGTGAGCGGTCTTCAATTGTGGTGTACAACAACGACCAGTCGACTGATAAGCCAAGACGGCGGAATAAATCTTCAAAGATCTTTTCGTCTGCAGCTGTGAGTTCTTCACACAACTCAATGAAGTTGGGTCGAGAGATCGGAACAGCGCGATGATCTTTTGGTGGGTCACCGCGAAACGGTGGCTCGAAGTTCGCAACGTAGGCAACCGACGCATCACACGACACGCCGTAATAATTCTGTACACGCCGTTCGGTCGGCAGACCGTTGTCATCCCAGCCCATCGGATAAAACACGCTTTTGCCGCGCATGCGCCAGAAGCGAGCCACGGTGTCTGTGTGGGTATAGGAAAAGACGTGACCCATATGTAAAGAACCGCTGACAGTGGGTGGCGGAGTGTCGATGGAAAAGACATTGTCTCGGGTGGCTGACCGGTCAAAGGAGTAGGTGCCGTTCTGGTCCCATGAGTCGATCCACTTGGGCTCAACATTTTCGAGGGAGGGCTTCTCAGGGACACCGGACATAGGACTTAAATCGTAGGCTTGTCAGAGTGCTGAACCTCTACGACACCGCCACGCAAAGCGTGAAACCTCTGGCTCTGCGCCAGCCAGGGTCGGTCAGTATCTATTTATGTGGCCCAACGGTCTACGGGCCACCCCATTTGGGTCATGGTCGTGCCACGTTGGTCTATGACATCCTGCGCCGCTACCTCACGTGGACCGGTTTGTCGGTGCGTCTCGTTTCGAACATCACCGATATCGACGACAAGATCATCGAGCGTGCCAATAACGAAGGCCGTCCCTGGGCTGATATCACCCACAAGTGCGAAGCAGTGTGGTTTGAGGCAATGGGCAAACTCGGTGTAATTCGTCCGACTGATGTTCCTCATGCCACTGATTATGTTCAGAACATGGTTGACATGATCAACACATTGGTGTCTGCAGACAAGGCCTACGTCACTGATGACGGTGTGTACTTAAGCATTGCAAGTGTTCCTGATTACGGCTTGCTCGCGCATCAAAGTCTTGATGACATGCTCAGCGGTGGTGGCGATCGGGAAGTGTTTGGTGCAAGCAATAAACGTCACCCATCAGACTTTGCATTATGGAAGTTTTCGAAACCGGGCGAACCATCGTGGCCATCGCCATGGGGCGAAGGTCGTCCCGGATGGCACAGCGAATGCGTTGTGATGAGTCTTGATTTATTGGGCGAAGGTTTTGACCTTCATTGCGGTGGCGCAGACTTGCGTTTTCCTCATCATGAAAATGAACGAGCACAAGCTGTTGCATTGGGCAAAACATTTGCAAACCATTGGATGCACAACGGATTTGTTGTTGACATCGAAGGCGAAAAGATGTCAAAGAGTCTCGGTAATGTGCTGAATCTCATCGACTTACTTGATAAATATGACCCACGTGCGTATCGCGTACTGCTATTGCAAACGCATTACCGATCACCAACACGTGTTGGGCAGGAAAACATTGACGCATGTGTCTCGGCACTTGCGGGTCTTGATTCATTTGCGGCGCGTACTGCGACACATAGCGACGGAACGCCTGATGCAACGATTATTTCTCAGTTCACCGCAGCCATGGACAATGATCTTGATACAACAACCGTGATGGCCTTGGTGTTTGATTCTGTTCGACGCGCAAACACCGCTATGGACACTGGCGACGTCGCAACGGTGTCATCAGTACGCGCAGCTGTTGTTGAAATACTCGGTGCACTTGGTCTTGAACTCTCACTGGGTGATGATATTGATGCAGAGATCGTTGCGAAGGGTGTTGCACTTGATGCCGCGCGCACATCAAAAGATTTTGCGGCGGCTGATGCCCTACGCGATGAACTGCAGTCGCTCGGCTATGTTGTCGAGACATCGAAAGACGGGACGCGCATCAGACGTGGCTAAGAAACAACGCACGCCAATGCCGGCGGGCTACTGGACAATTTGGACCACTGTTGCACTTGACCTCGTAGGGTTCGGCATTGTCGTGCCCATCTTGGGCCGTTACGCAGAACGATTCGGTGCAAATGGCCTACAAGTCGGCCTCATGTTCGCGTCCTTTTCTATTGCGCAAATGGTGTTTGCTCCCATTCTCGGGCGCATCTCAGACAAGGTCGGACGCAAGCCGGTCATTGTGTTTTCACTTATCGGTACTGCGATCGGAAGTTTTGTCACTGGAGCCGCTGGTGCTTTGTGGGTTCTCTTTCTCGGTCGTATTCTCGACGGCGCATCGGGTGCCAGCGTTGCCGTAGCGCAAGGAGCAGTTGCTGATATTGCCCCACCAGAACAACGCGCGCGACTCATGGGGATGATGGGCGCAGCATTCGGCGTTGGCTTTGTTGTTGGGCCAGCACTTGGCGGTCTTGCCGCACTCGGTGGTCCGCATGTGCCGTTTTATCTGGCGGGCACTATTGCCGCAGTGAATGCTGTTGCCGCAATGATTCGGTTACCAGAGACAAAACCAGACACTTCACACATCACAGAAAAGCATCAACGTGGAAGTGCTTTGTCGCCCGCATTGAAGCGGTTTGCTCTTGTGGGGTTTCTCTCGATGCTCGGGTTTGCTGGCTTTGAAGCAACGTTTTCAATCTGGGGTCAGAAACAATTTGGTTTCACTGAAGGATCCGCGTCAATTGTGTTTGTGTTTGTCGGCGTCACCTTGGTTGCAGTTCAAGGCGGGCTCATCGGACCACTGACGCAAAGACTTGGTTCACGAAAACTGCTGCGTATTGGTTTGTCTTTAGTAGCAGTAGGGCTTCTTTTATTGGGGGTTACCACAACGTGGCCGTTGCTATTCGTCGCGTTGTTTTTGTTGTCGCTAGGACAAGGTATTTCGGGGCCATCGGGTGGGGCATTGGTTGCTGAACTTGCACCGGTAGAACGTCGCGGTGAAGCAATCGGTTATCAACAAAGCACTGCTGCGTTTGGTCGTGTCGCTGGGCCCGTGATGGCCGGTGCATTATTTGACCATGTTGGAATTAGTGCACCATTCTTAGTGAGCGGCCTTCTCATTATCTGTGCAGTGGGCTCCGTGTGGAGCATCACCCGCGCCGCAATTACCGCAATGAATTAATCATCAGCCCAAGAAGGCCGACCGTTACAAGTTGTGACGACATGATTGCGGTAAACATCTTCCAGCTTTGATTGCGAAACCCACGTTCCATCGTGGCTGTGAGTTCAAGTATCGAACCTGTGAGTTCAAGTTTTGTGGTCTCAACAGAGTGTTTCACTTCCATGATTGATTTCTCTAAATCAGTTCGCGTCTGAAATATCAATTGCTCCAGATCGGTTCGCGTTTTCGTAATTACTTGCTCAAGCTCTGTGCGAGTGGCGATAGCGCTGAACTCAATGTCATGCTTAGTTGCGATTCGCAGTTCTTCAAGGTCTCGTTTGGTTGCGAAGTCTGTCCAGGTGAATGGTGGTAGTTGTTCCATCAGAATGTCAGCCTCCTCCGTGCCAATTATTTCGCAAAGGCGAGCATGCAGCCGCCGCTTCTCGTGTTCACTAAATGCCAAAATAGCCTCCGTAATAGGTGATTGCCACAGATGTGTGCGGCTAAAACCGAAGATGGCAGTGAGTTTCAGAACGAATCTGAATATTTGACTTAGGGGTCTTACTCGCGGGTAAGTTAGACGAATGGCTGATTTCTCCCTCTCCCTCAATGAAGACCAACTCCAGATCAAAGACTGGATTCATCAGTTCGCTGTTGACGTCATGCGTCCGAATGCTCACGAATGGGATGAGCGCGAAGAGTTCCCTTGGCCCATCGTGCAAGAAGCTGCAAAGAACGGTTTATACGGTCTTGATTTCCTCATGAGCGCAATGGCAGATCCAACTGGGCTCACCATGCCAGTTGCTATTGAAGAAATGTTCTGGGGCGATGCTGGTCTTGGTATGGCAATCATGGGTTCTGGTCTTGCAGCTGCAGGAATTTCCGGTAACGGAACACCAGAACAAATGATGGAATGGGTGCCACAGTGTTACGGCACGCCAGATGATGTGAAGCTCGGTGCGTTCTGTGTGTCTGAACCAGATGCAGGCTCTGACGTTTCTTCATTGCGCACACGCGCCGTGTACGACGAAGCAACTGATGAATGGGTAATCAACGGAACAAAGGCATGGATCACCAATGGTGGCATTGCAAACATTCACGTTGTTGTTGCAGCAGTTGATCCTGAACTCAAAGGTCGCGGTCAGGCATCATTCGTGATTCCACCAAACACCAAGGGCTTGTCAATGGGGCAGAAGTATAAAAAGCACGGTATTAAGGCATCGCACACATCAGAAGTAGTTCTTGATGATGTCCGCGTTCCTGGTCGTTGCCTTCTGGGTGGCAAAGAAAAGCTTGACGCAAAAATTGCACGTGCACGTGAAGGCGGACACTCTGCTGGTGCACAGCCCGCAATGAAGACTTTCGAAGCAACTCGTCCTGCAGTAGGTGCGCAAGCACTTGGCGTTGCACGTGCTGCATACGAATACGCATTGGACTATGCAAAAGAGCGCGTTGCTTTCGGCAAGCCAATCATCATGAACCAAGCCATTGCATTCAAACTTGCCA
>WLSJ01000126.1 GCA_009705865.1 Actinomycetota bacterium
ACAACAATTTGACGTTTATGTGGTGCGTGGTTATTCATACATTCATGTTAGGTCACACTTCAAACAATGTGTACCGCAAAAATATGTAGGTAAACCTACTGTTAGGAATAACTAATACGAATTAGTGATGTTCATGTTCATGCGTGTGATGAACATAGGTGCGATCTGATGTTGCAAATTGTGTGATGTACACAATGATAAAAACAACAGTGGTGATCAGGGTGATAGTTGGTCCTGGTGCAAGGTTGGCGTGATACGACACAATGAAACCGGCTAAAACCTCAGTTAAACCAATGGCAACCGCGGCCTTTGTGATGGAACTGACTCGGTTGAAGAATAAGCGAGCAGTTGATGTGGGGGTAATCAGTAACGACACAGTCAGTACGGTGCCAACAGTTGATAAGCACACCACAACACACACTGCCAGAAGCACCAACATTGCAGCATCAAGACGTTGAGCGCGCACACCAATTTGTGTGGCGTGGTCACGGTCAAATGTAGAGATCTTTAAATCTTCAAAACGAAACCACACGAAGAAAAGGCTGGCAATAGTGAGCGCAAAAGTAATCCACATATCGAGTGTGTTAACCGTGAGCAACTGGCCGAACAAAAAGTGGGTGAGTGAAACAGAAGTATCAACCTTGCCAAGGGCAAGAACACCAAAGGCAAACATGCCGCTTCCCACCACAGCGATAATTGAGTCGTGCGCAATACGGCGGTTTTGTGACAAGTAATGAATGACAATTGCCATGAAGATTCCGGCAACAAGAGCGCCCGGCAATACAGCGGCACTGCCAAACCACGCAAAGGCCAGAGCGACTCCGCCGAGAAGTGAATGAGACATGGCGTCACCCATGTACGCAAGGCGCCGCAATGACACCCACGTGCCAACAACAGGGGCAAGCACGCCCACCATCAGACACACAAGGCCTGCACGTTGTGAGAAATCAGATTGGAATGGGTCAAGCAGCCAATGCATCACGCCCGCCCTGGGGTAGTGGTGCGGCTAAAGACTGCTTCAAGACGACTGCCATCTAGTTCGACCGCAGGAAGTCCGTCGCCGATGATTCGAGTATTGATGGTTAAGCAGCGTGCGAAGTGAGAACGCACCAACGACAAGTCATGCGTGGACACCAGGACTGATGTTCCGCGAGCGCATAACTGCGCAAAGAGCGAAATAAGTTCGCCAGTATGACGAACATCGACTCCAGACAATGCTTCGTCAAGGAGGAGAACATCTGCTTCTTGGGCTAGGGCACGAGCAAGCAACACTCGTTGCACTTGACCGCCACTCAATGTGGAAAGCGAACGCGTTTCCATATCTGCAAGGTCAACTTGAGCTAAGCAATCCGTGACGCGGTCGTGATCACTGCGCGTTGGTTTCATTCGTGAGCCGTGAAACCGCCGACGACCTGCCATCACGACTTCAGCGACAGTAATAGGGAATCGAAGATCTACATCTGTTTGTTGCGGAATGTATGCAATGGCTTGGCGCTCAAGGTGATGGCACTGCTCGCCATGCACGACAACGTCGCCTTCATGATCAATGAAACCAGCCAGTGCCTTAAACAGTGTCGATTTGCCTGCGCCGTTTGGGCCTACAACTGCAATGAGCTCACCCGCTTCCACTGAAAAACTGCTTGCGGTTAACGCATGGACATCGCCATAAGAAACAGCCACGTCAACTGCTTTCAGTACAGAGGTTTCAGGTTGCGGCGTCATGAGCAACGCAATCCTTTCACTACCCGGGCCACGTTGTCTTGTTGAATGGAGATGTAGGTAGCACCAGATGCACGCGCATCGCTATCAATTCCTTCAACAGGGTCGAGGACGTCTGTCGTAGCCCCTACTTTTGTGGCCAAAGTCTGAGCAAGGTCTGCAGGAAGAAGCGTTTCAAAAAAGATTGTGCTGACTTTGTTCGCCTTGGCAAAATTTGCAATGGTCTCAAGGCTTTTTACTGACGGTTCTTCTTCAGGGTTCACGCCGGCAATAGCAACTTGTGTCAGGTGCGCACGCTGAGCGAAATATGCAAACGCTCTGTGTGAAGTAACAAGTACGTCAGATTCGCATTGCGCAAAAGACGTATCAATAAATGTTCCTAGTGATTCAAGTTCCTTGATGTATGCAACTGCATTTGCTTCAAATCCAGCGGATAAATCCGGACGGGCCTTCACCATCGCATCAGTGATTTCATGTGTCATTGCGATCATGTTTGCGGGGTCTAGCCATACATGAGGATCTTGCCCGGTATTCAACACTTCACCATCAGGCACACCGACAGTTCCTTCTAGTTGTGCATCAACAGGAAGTAGGGGAACAGACTGCAACAAATCAACAGCAGTGATTCGTGCAGGAAGAGTAGTGACGGCTTTTTCAATATCAGGTTGAAAACCATTGCCCATGTAAAACACAAGCGATGCTGATGCAAGTTCTTCGCGGTCCTTGATTGTCAATTGCACGTCATGTGCGCTTTGTCCAGGGGGAGTCATTTCAATCGTTATGACGAAGTCGCCACCAACGCGATTTGTGATTTCTTCGATGGGATAGAACGACGCAGCAACAACAAGTGCACGATTCACATCTGTGTTGTGCGTGTCAGATGATGCAGTAGAACCTGCGCCACTGCAGGAAGAAATCACGGCGGTGAGCAACGCGATCTTTGCAATGGGAATGATTCTCATGTGGTCAATGTATAACTAATGAGAATGATTCCCAAATAATGAGAATCAGTGGGAAAGGGAACGAGTTATAAGGTCATAGAGGTAAAGGGGAGCCCATGACCACAGGTGATGCGATATTTCGGCGTGAAGACGACTGTGAGACAGAGTCATGGCCAGGTGCTGTCGATTGGTGGACCCTTTTTAGTAGCGATCGCACAGACACCAGTGGGCTGACGGTGGGAGTGGCTGAAATCCCTGTGGGGGCACCAGAACCTGAGCGCGGGCATATGCATGCTCAAGCCGAGGTCTACTACTTCTTATCGGGAACTGGTCATGTGGTGGTGAACGGACAACGACGTGATGTGCGCACAGGCGATGCAGTGTTTATCCCAGGTAACGCTGAACATGTTGCTGTGAATACGGGCGCTGAACCATTGCGGTTGTTGTACTTCTTTGCTGCGGATTCATTCACCGACATCGAATACATCTTCCCCAAGTAACCTAGAAACCGTCGTCCACGAGAGGAACCCCCAATGGCGAATGACTGGTTTGAAACAGTTGCAGAAGCTCAACGCCGCGCGAAAACCCGCTTGCCAAAGTCTGTCTATGGCGCATTGATTGCTGGTTCTGAAAAAGGGCTTTCCTCTTCAGACAACTTGACCTCGTTCGATCAACTGGGTTTTGCTCCTCACGTTGCAGGTAATTCAAACTCTCGCGACATGAGCACCACTGTGATGGGTCAGTCGTTGTCAATGCCTGTCATCATTTCTCCCACTGGCGTGCAGGCAGTGCACCCACAAGGTGAAGTAGCTATTGCGCGTGCTGCTGCTAATCGCGGAATCCCCATGGGTCTTAGTTCTTTTGCCAGCAAGTCTGTTGAAGATGTTGCTGCCGTAAATGATTCAACTCTGTTCCAAATGTATTGGTGCGGCGATCGCGACACATTGGTGCAACGCATGGAACGTGCACGTGCTGCTGGCGCAAAAGGACTCATCGTCACTCTCGACTGGTCATTCAGTAACGGACGCGACTGGGGAAGCCCATGGATTCCGGAAAAGATTGACCTGAAGGCTGCCTTCAAGTTGGCGCCGGAAGTTCTTCAGAAACCAGCATGGTTGTGGGCGTTTGCAAAGACAGGTCGCATTCCTGATCTCACAGCACCAAACATGGCAAAGCCTGGCGAAAAAGCACCAACGTTCTTTGGTGCCTATTACGAATGGATGCAGACACCGCTTCCTACATGGGACGACATTGCATGGCTTCGTGCGCAATGGGGTGGCCCATTCATGGTGAAGGGCGTGAGCCGCGTTGATGATGCAAAGCGCGTTGTCGACCTTGGTGCAACCGCCTTGTCTGTATCAAACCACGGTGGCAACAACCTTGACGGAACTCCTGCACCAATTCGCGCATTGCCAGCAATTGCTGATGCAGTGGGCAGTCAAATTGAAATCGTTCTTGATGGCGGCGTACGTCGCGGTAGCGATGTTGTGAAGGCAGTTGCACTTGGTGCACGTGCAGTCATGATTGGTCGCGCGTACTTGTGGGGCTTGGCAGCTAACGGTCAGGCCGGCGTTGAAAACGTTCTTGACTTATTGCGCGGCGGAATTGATTCTGCGATGTTGGGTCTTGGAAAATCAAATATTTCCGAACTCACCCGCGATGACATCGTGATTCCGCCAGATTTCTTGCGCGCTCTCGGCACAAAATAACTTCTTGCGGTAGTTACTGCATGTGAGCAAGTAAACGGCTGGCAATTTCAGGGCCATGCGTGTCTTGCAAGAAGTGACGGGCACCGACAATCTCTTCAAACGGCGAATGAGGAATGAGTGAGTGCCACTTCTTTCCCCAATCAAGCGTGAACACATCGTCGTTTGTTGCCCATAGGAAATGCACTGGGATCTTCAGCGCGTTGATGATTTCAAAGTTCTTTTCCTGGTTGACAGCGTCTCCCGAAATGGGGTCATGTAACGGAATGCTGAGAGGGAAGCGGCGCGGGCCGTTGACTCCGGCTTCACCAAGACCAACAAACGGTGCGTCGTATGC
>WLSJ01000127.1 GCA_009705865.1 Actinomycetota bacterium
CCACCGCTATCGGTAGTGAGCCACAAGATCCGACATGGGACTCTTCTCGACACTGGCAACGCGTAATGCAAGGTCATGCTGCAGCAAATTTGATTCCGGTTATGGCGGCCAACCGCATCGGATATGAAGTACAAAACTCAACTGAAATTACTTTTTATGGTTCTTCTTTTATTACAGACAACACTGGTGCCTTAGTAGCTGAAGCTGGCCGAACATCAGAAGAAGTCATTCATGCAACATTTGATAGGTCGGCATTGTCAGCCTTGCGTTCATCATGGGGTTTGTTTCGCGATCGTCGTCCCGAGCTATATGGATCGCTTCTCACTCTCGATGGAAGCGATAGTTACTTTTCGCATTCTTCCGAATAGAGGTATTCAATGTCGCAGTCGCCGCGTTACATGCCAGCAGAGTTTGAACCACACCTACGCACCTTGATGTGTTGGCCTTCTCGTGACGATATTTGGGATGGTCAGATAGCTGAAGCTGAACGTGCGTATGCGGAACTTGCAAACACCATCGCTCACTATGAACCAGTAACGATGGTTGTTGACCCGAAGCACGTGGAATGTGCTGAATCCTTGTGTGGTGCAGGAGTCAGTGTTGTCACAGTGCCTATTGATGATTCCTGGTGTCGTGATAGCGGGCCGATCTATGTGCATGAAGAAGGAAAAGGCTTAGTGGGGCTTGATTTTGTGTTTAACGGCTGGGGAGAAAAGTTTGTTCCCCATGATCAAGATGCCCAATTAGCATCGCGTGTTCTATTGCAGGAAAACCAAGAAAAACGCAGTGTTTCCATGGTTCTTGAGGGGGGTTCTATCAATGTTGATGGAGCTGGCACGTTGATAACAACAATGCAATGCCTACTGCATCCCAATCGAAATCCGTCAATGTCACAGCGGGATATTGAATTGGTATTAGCCGACGAATTCGGAGTGTCGTCTGTGGTGTGGTTACCGCACGGACTTGCGCTTGATCATGACACAGATGGACATGTTGACAATGTTGCTGCATTTACAAAACCAGGTCATGTGTTACTGCAAGGTTGTAGTGACAAAAATGAAGATGATTACGCGCGAATGTTTATTAATGAAAAAATCGCTCGTTCATCTTTCTCGGGTCGCGGCGAGCAGTTAGAAGTTGACGTTGTACCAGTGCTGCCCTTCGTTGAAATCGATTCAGGTCGTGTCGTTGTTCCATATCTTAATTTTTATGTGGGAAACAATTTCGTCATGATTCCAGTGACCGGACATGATGCTGATCATGACATGGTGCAGATGATTGGAGAATTCTTTCCAGGTCGAGACATGGTGCCGTTGCGTATCGGTCGCATCCTTGCGGTCGGCGGTGGCGGCATCCATTGCATCACACAACAAGTTCCGGCTTAGAGGCTCCAGTCGATTGGAGTCCGACCCGCTTCTTGTAGCAATACGTTGGTGCGTGAAAACGGGGCGCTTCCAAAAAATCCTCTATATGCAGACAATGGTGACGGGTGTGGTGCCTCAAGAATTGCATGATGCCCCTGCGTAATCAGCTTCTTCTTGGTCTGAGCGTGCGCGCCCCACAAGATGAATACACAACGGTCGGTGTTGTCATTAACGGTACGAATGATCTGGTCGGTTATTGCTTCCCAACCTTTTTTAGCGTGAGTACCTGCGCTGCCCGCACGAACAGTGAGTGAAGTATTGAGTAGAAGTACACCTTGATGCGCCCACGATGTGAGCGTGCCATTGACCGGCGGCATCAGCCCGATGTTATTTTTGCGTTCAGTAAAAATGTTTCGCAACGAAGGGGGAATAGCAATTCCTGGTTGCACCGAAAAACTCAAACCATGTGCTTGACCATGTTCGTGATACGGGTCTTGTCCAAGAATGACAACTTTGGTGTCGCGCGGGCCAAAAAATGACAGCGCGGAGAAAACGTTTTCATCAGCTGGATAGACCTCACATTGTGTTCGCTCACGTTGAATAAATATTGAGAGATCGCGAAACGAATCGGTATCCAATGCGTCTGCAAGTGATTCTTTCCATTGTGGATGCACGGTTTCATCGTACGTACTGCGCATAGCCTATAAATACTAGACAATCGACGTACACGAATATATTTGTATGTCGCAATTAGCACAAACCTTTTGGCAAACTAGTCACCTCATGCAATTGTCACTATCACTCGACATCGGAGGCACGAAGTGTGCCGTCGGTCTTGTCACTCGCGAAGGCGAGCTGGTTGACCGCACGTCGGTGCCTGTTAATCCGCGTGACTCTGCAGAAGAATTATTTTCTGATATCGCTGAAGCTGTGCAACAACAAATGTCACGTGCACGCGAACATCACGGCACCAACCCATCAACAGTGGGTGTTGCATGCGCCGGACCAAGTACACACAATCTTGAATCTGTGTCACCGCTCAACATTCCTCAATGGCGTAATTTCCCTCTTCGTGATCGTCTACAAGACATCACTGCGCTGCCGGTGTTTGGTGATGGTGATGCAAAAGCACTTGCACTCGCCGAAGGCTGGGTGGGTGGCGCCCGCGGCGTGGACAACTTCATGGCCATGGTCGTTTCCACCGGTGTTGGTGGCGGAATCGTGCTGAATGGCCAGCTTTTAGAGGGCAATAGCGGCAATGCGGGCCATATCGGACACGTGGTTGTAGAGCCCAACGGCCGTCGTTGTGCCTGCGGGGGCCGCGGTTGTTTAGAAGCCGAAGCATCAGGCCCAGCGATTGAGGCGATAACAGGTCGCTCACCAACGCAGCCAACGTACGAGATCATGGTGCGCACTGGTCGCCTCGTCGGTCGAGGTATTGCATCAGTGTGCAATCTTCTTGATTTACAACTCGTCATAGTGGGCGGAAGTGTTGCACTCGGTTTCGGCGCAACATTTTTTAACTCAGCTCAAAAAACAGTTGACGAATTATGTGGACTTGAATTTTCTCGTGGGGCCAGAGTTCTTCCATCACGACTGGCTGATCAAGGTGGACTTATTGGCGCTGCCGCAGTTGGTTGGCGCGGTCTGAACCGAATGGCAACATCGCCGTCCTAACAAAATTGTTAGCGCAGAGGTGTTATACCCACTGCAACAAATCAACTTGCACTCGCGTGAGTGGTTGTTGCACGTCGATCCATTCGCCGATACTTGGAAGTGGACGTCCGCGAGCAACAAACAACATTGAAGTATGCATGTGTGGTGGTTCCAGCATGTTCAATCTTTGACGTTGAAAATGGAATGGGCTACGACCATCAAGCAGGGGTACAACACCATGTGCCGTGCCGCACCCGACAATCACAATCTCTCCTGAACCCTTGATGGGGACTTGCGTATAACCAGCAAAAGAGCCTGATTCCACTAGGTGATGGTCAACTATGTCGGCCGAGAGGTGCAGTGCTGATTTGTCTCCATGCCACAGTGATGTACCAAGGCGCATCCGAAATTCACGTGTCGGATAATCGCGGCGTAATGCGGCATATGCCTCAGTGTCGAGATGGCTGATGTAGACCGGCAGTGAAGGATCTATGTGGTCTAACCATTGCGTAATGTCTGCAAGGTGCATTGCCATGTCGCCACTAATAGGTGGATGAATAGCAAAACCGCGAATAGTTAACTGTGCATTCGAGAGGTCAGACAGTAGCGGTTGCAAATTTGCGTGCGTAACGCCGAATCGTTTTGTGGACGATTGCAGTTTCACGATTACTTCTCCACGCCATTGAGCACGAGTGAGTGCCACAACATGGTGAGGACTGCCCACAGTCAAGACGGTGTTCATGGGCAAGTTCTTTGGTGGTGCTGTGAGCGTTGGAGTCAAAACAATCGGTGTGATGTGCGCTGGCGTATCGCGTACTTCGAACACTGTTCCCACAGCGACTTCGCGAGACAACTCTCCAGCGATCTCCATGAGGTTCCATCGGCGAAAGCCGTAACCATTTCCTTTGACGACAGGAACAAGACCCGGAGTTGCCTCGGCAACGCCATGGACATGGGCTAACCAATCAGTTCTTTGTACGGTCAAGCGGATTGTCACCCCCAGTACCGTACTCGGGAGACCAATTCCTGAGTGGTCAGTTGGGAATTAGGCCATAGCGTGAGGTCATGCCAAAAGTATTTGGATTTCCCAATCCAGTCAACGAAACATCGGCGCGCATTGTGGCTACGGGGGCTGTGGTGATGAGCGTTTTGTTTGTCGCCACAGGAAACCCATGGGTATTGGTGCCCTTGACGTACGGGTTCATTGCACGTGTTCTGACAGGTCCGCTTCTTAGCCCACTTGGCCGAATTGCCACTGAAGTGATCACGCCACGAATCAAGCGGGTACATGTATTAGTAGCTGGGCCACCGAAGCGATTCGCTCAGGGAATCGGTGCGGTGTTTTCCGTAACTGGTTCGGCACTGTGGCTATTTGACATGCACACTGCATCACGTGTTGTCATCGGGATGCTTGCTTGTGCCGCTTCGCTTGAAGCATTCGTTGGTTTCTGTCTTGGCTGTGCCATTTTTTCCCGCCTCATGCGTTGGGGTGTGATTCCTGAATCAATCTGTGAAGACTGCAACAACATCAGCGCGAGATTGAACGCCGCGCAGTAATCACTGGCAAGAGGCACCGTACTGAACGTACGCGGATAGCGCCAGCCCATACACCAGACGCATACGACATGTCGCTAATAATCCGAACAAGGAGATAGCGGATTGGGTGGTTTGGTTTGAATC
>WLSJ01000128.1 GCA_009705865.1 Actinomycetota bacterium
GCGCATCGCGGTGCTTGATTACGGAATCGGAAACTTACGTTCAGCGCAGAAAGCTCTCGAACGTGTGGGCGCCGACGCGGTCCTTACCGCAGATTCTCGTGTAGCAGCATCAGCAGATGCCGTTGTCTTGCCAGGTGTAGGTGCATTTGGCGCATGTATGAATGCCTTGCGTGCTGCTGGTCTTGAATCTGTTGTTCACGAGTCGGTAGCTCGGGGGGTTCCGTTCATGGGCATTTGTGTTGGTATGCAGATGCTGTTTGATTCAAGCGAAGAAGACGAGTCAGCAAAAGGTCTTGGCATTATTCCGGGGTCAGTGCAATGGTTGTCTTCCGATGTTCCGCGTCCACAGATGCAATGGAATCAACTAAACATCACAAAGAACGATGTTTTGTTTACTGGCCTTGAAGAACGGCCGTGGATGTATTTCGTGCACTCACTTCATGGTGTTCCTGCCGACAGCAGTGATGTTGCAGCAACGGTTCATTACGGCGAGACATTGAATGTTGCCTTTCGCCGCGGCAATGTGTTTGCTACTCAGTTTCACCCTGAAAAATCAGCAACAGCTGGTTTGCAATTGCTTGATAATTTCGTGAAGTCGGTGACCTCGTCATGATCTTGTATCCGGCTATTGATGTGTTTGGTGGCAAGGTTGTGCGTTTGCGTCAAGGCGAATACGACGACAGCACTGTGTATGGCGTCGATCCTGTTGCTATGGCCCTTTCCTTTGTTGA
This sequence comes from Actinomycetota bacterium, assembly GCA_009705865.1. Lineage (GTDB taxonomy): Bacteria > Actinomycetota > Acidimicrobiia > Acidimicrobiales > Ilumatobacteraceae > UBA2093. Next base: position 732 of record WLSJ01000128.1, read on the forward strand.
TCAAGGCGCAACTTGGGTGCACATGGTTGATCTTGATGCTGCCCGAAGTGGGGAACCGGTTAATCGCGAGGTTATTGCGTCTGTCGCACGAGCTATTGCCGGTCGTGCTTCATTACAAGTTGGTGGTGGAGTGCGCACAGAAGCCGATGCTGTAGCTCTTGCCGATGCCGGCGTGACACGAGTCGTGATGGGTTCAGCTGCCGTTGCGGACCCCGCATTAGTTCGTCGTGTATCTGAAGTTGTACCAGTCGCTGTCGGTCTTGATCATCGCAATGGTGTTGCAGCAACTCATGGTTGGACTGAATCATCTGGTGTGCGGGTAGAAGAACTGCTGAGTCGGTTCCCGACAGCTTCGGCGTTTGTCATCACTGATATCTCACGCGACGGCATGTTGACTGGTCCTGATGTCGAAGGGTTAGCGCATGCGGTGTCGCTGACATCCATCCCGGTTGTCGCCAGCGGAGGAGTAGGAACTCTTTCCCATATCGCAGACTTAGCAGTAGTTGCTGGGTTGAATGGCGTCATCGTCGGTAAAGCGTTATACGAATCGAAGTTCACTGTGGCTGAGGCGTTGGCGGTGTTGTCATGAATCCAGATCTTGTAGCGCGCGTTATTCCATGTCTTGATGTCACCAATGGTCGAGTCGTCAAGGGAATCAACTTTGTTGACTTGCGAGATGCAGGCGACCCGGTGGAACTAGCGGCGCGTTACGACGCACAAGGGGCTGATGAATTGGTGTTCTTAGATATCACCGCATCGTCTGATGGGCGCGACACCATGATTGACGTTGTCTCTAGAACTGCAGAAGAAGTTTTTATTCCATTTACTGTTGGCGGTGGCATCAGAGAATTGTCTGATGCACGAGCCTTGTTGCGCGCCGGAGCGGACAAGATAAGCGTCAACACATCAGCGGTGCAGCGTCCACAGGTGATTGCAGATATTGCTGATGAATTCGGTTCTCAGTGTGTGGTGTGTGCCATTGATGCAAAGTGGGATGCAGCAACTCGTCAGTGGCTCGTCTACCTGCACGGCGGACGCACAGCTACTGAATTGAACGCAGTTGAGTGGGCCGTGGCAGCAGTGTCGTTAGGGGCCGGCGAGATTCTTCTGACGTCTATGGATCGCGATGGTACGCGTGATGGTTTTGATCTAGGTCTGACGCGTGCGGTGTCTGATGCAGTTGGTGTGCCAGTGATTGCCAGTGGTGGCGTCGGTACTTTAGGCCATTTATCTGAAGGTGTGATTGAAGGCGGAGCTACCGGAGTTCTGGCCGCTTCAATTTTTCACTTTGGTGAGCACACAATCGGTGACGCGAAACGAGACATGGCGTCACGCGGAATTCGCGTTCGTCAATCCTGATTAGGAAAGCGTGTTTAGCAACTGAGACAGTGCAATGTCGCAGTGTGACGCAATGTTGACAGCAAATGAATGGTCAACACCTTTTGCCAGAATAATTTCGCTATTGCTCCATGATGAGATGGCGATAGCAAGTTCCTCAGGCGTGGTGAATTGGTCATGTTCAGCAGTAATAAGAATTTTACGCCCTGGCGAATTTGCAGCAGCTGGTTGTGAGGTCATCATGCGAGCAGGTGGAGCAACTGCGATCCATCCGGCAATCCACGGGTTACTGACATTGAGTCCGACAACTGACCCAAAGGAATACCCAGTCATGATGATGGGAACTTCTGGGGCGATGAGGTCAGCCAATTCACACGCAGCGGCGAGGTCAAGTCGTTCAGAGTCACCATTGTCGTGGATTCCGCCAGAATTGTTGACTCCTCGAAAATCAACAGCAACGGAGTGGCAATCGTGGCGCAATGCCACTTCCTGCATGGCGCGTACAACATGGTTGAAACGGTCACCACCGTACAAGGGGTGTGGGTGACCAATAATCACAACGGCACGCACGTGGTCTGCGTCTGTTCGTACCAGATCGGCTTCAATCATGACGCCATCAATGGTTTCGAGGTAAATAGTTTCCACTCCCACGGGGCAAGACGGTACCGTACTTATGGTGAGCAACAACGACCAGACTTCATACAACACACGGGGGCGCGTCATTATTGCCACTGCCGACCAATTGTCAAGCGTGACATACAACGTCGATGGCCTGGTGCCGGCAATTGCACAATGTGTCGATACGGGCGACATCTTGATGATGGCATGGATGAATGCAGAATCTTTGCGCATGACTTTTGCCGAAGGACGCATGGTGTATTTCAGTCGTAGCCGTAATGAGTTGTGGCGCAAGGGCGACACCAGTGGCGACAGGCAGTTTGTCCGCGAAGCGTATTTTGACTGTGATGGCGACACATTGCTTTTCAAGGTGGACCAAGAAGGACGTGGTGCGTGCCATACGGGTGAACGTTCATGTTTCTATCGTGCGTTTGGCGAGTTGGAATGACTGCAACTGCCATCACGCCATCGCGTGCTGAATTTACAGAGCTGGCAAAACTTCACACAGTTGTTCCCGTGTGGACACAGATTCTGGCCGACCTCGAAACTCCGGTTGCTGCATTCATCAAATTGGTGGGCGATGGTGACGGGTTTTTGTTGGAATCAGTCGAACATGGCGAACGTTGGAGCAGGTATTCATTTGTTGGCCGTAACCCTCGCGGAACATTGACCCTGCGTAACGGTGTTCTCACTACATCTGGCGATGTGCCGGCAAGTGTTCCGTTAGATAAGGGAATGTTGGCTGCGATGGAAGAACTGTTGCGTATTTATCGCGCGCCGCTGTTTCCAGACCTTCCGCCGTTGCAAGGTGGGCTCATGGGGCACCTTGGATATGACGTTGTTCGCGAGATCGAAGATCTGCCGAATGTGCCACGCGATGATCGTGATTTGCCTGATGCATCCATCAGCATCATTGGCTCGCTCGCTGCGTTCGACCACTGGCGCCAACGCGTGTACATGTTGGAAAGCGTTCCCGTTGCCGGTTTGACCGATGCACAAATTGGTGATGCCTACGATGCTGCAGTCGTGCGCGTACATGAAGCTGTCGCTGATCTTTCTCGTCCGCTTGCATATGTGGCAGTTGAGCCTCCTGTAGCTGGTGAGAATTTGCCGACAACACGTTCATCTATGCCTGATGGTCAATATCGCTCTGCTGTTGATGTTGCTAAGGAATACATTCGCGCTGGCGATATTTTCCAAGTTGTTCTGTCTCAGCGATTTGATATTGACCTGACTGCTGATCCATTTGATGTGTATCGGGTGCTTCGACAAGTGAACCCAAGCCCGTACATGTATTTCCTACGCCAACCTGATCTCACCATTGTTGGAGGGTCTCCTGAACCTCTCGTGCAGTTGGTGAATGGTCGAGTTGTGTCTAGGCCAATTGCCGGAACACGTAAGCGCGGTATTGATGATGAACATGACAAGCGTCTTGCCGGCGAATTGCGCGAAAACCCGAAAGAAGTCGCAGAACACATCATGTTGGTCGATCTTGCCCGTAATGACGTTGGTCGAGTCTCAACTTTTGGTTCTGTACAAATGGATGAACTCATGACACTTGAGCGCTATAGCCATGTCATGCATCTCACGTCTCAGGTATCGGGCGACTTAAAACCAGGCCTCGGGCCTATTGATGTGTTGCGGGCAACATTGCCAGCAGGAACGGTGAGTGGCGCGCCAAAAGTGCGCGCAATGGAAATCATTGATGAATTAGAACCAGTAAAGCGCGGACCATATGCAGGTGTTGTTGGTTATGTGGACTTTTCTGGAAACCTCGACACCGCAATTGCAATTCGCACCATGTTCGTTGGTCCGAAGTTTGCAAGTCTGCAGGCTGGTGCTGGCATCGTTGCTGATAGCGACCCGGCAGATGAAGATTTGGAATGTGAAAACAAAGCGCGTGCTCTGCTTGCCACTATTCCGGCCGCCGAACGAATGACACAACGCCGACGCGACGCTGGGACTACAGCGTGACAAGCATTATGTGGGCTGACATTGCTCGAGA
>WLSJ01000129.1 GCA_009705865.1 Actinomycetota bacterium
ACCGATGATCTTGTGCTCACACTTCTTGGTAAGGCACTTGCAGCACTGCCTCCAGACATGGCACACACCATTGCAGAACAAGTTGGTCGTGATTACGGCAAAGCAATGGCAACTGGTCTCACCGGTCACGATGCTGCAGTCGGACATCGATCATTGCGCTCTGCAATTCAAGCTGTTGCAGATGCACTCACTGCGCACGGCTTTGCTGCACACACAGACGACAAGCACGACAAGTTGCGCATCGTCACAAGTCACTGTCCGTTTGGTGATGTCGCTATCGAACATCCCGTGATTTGTGCAGTCGAACGCGGAATGGTCAAGGGAATGCTCGGCGCTATTTACGGCGATACCGACCCAGAGACCATTGACTCAATTCCTGCAGGCGACACGCTCTGCATCACCACTGTCTAAAGAGACTTAATCGCCCCAGTGGCGCTGTTCTAAAAACGGATCGCCGTACATGTGGTACCCGTTACGTTCCCAAAAGCCAGGCTTATCAGTATTCATTACTTCAATGCCACGTAGCCACTTTGGTGATTTCCAGAAATACAGATTCGGAACAAGCAACCGCACTGGCCCACCGTGAATTGGTTCAATTGGTTCGTTATCAAACTCCCACACCACCAATGACTCATCGCGTGTTGCATCATCAAATGGAAGATTCGCGGTGTACCCGTGTTCGGCATGTCCCATGATGTGTGTTGCGCCGGCTTGCACACCTGCAGCTTCCAACAAATCACGCACACGTACACCGCGCCACACGGTGTCAAACTTTGACCATTTCGTCACGCAGTGAATATCGGTTGTAAGGGTGACCGAAGGTAGTGCAGTGAGTTGCTCGAATGTCAATACATAGGGCGTGTCGACAAGTCCACCAATGGTCAAGTTCCAATCACCTGGCCCATAAGTAGGTACATCACCAACGTGCAATACAGGAAACCGATCCGTGAGGTATTGCCCTGGTGGCAGGCGTGCGGGGTCAAACCCTTGTGCGACTACTTCATCACGATTGCGATCGAAAAAACCCATGTATCTATTCTGCCCCCAAAAGTTCATCTGCATGTTCTTCCGCATACAGATACCGTGAGCAAATGCCTATTTATCTCGTTCGCCACGCAAAGGCCGGCAGTAGATCCGCGTGGGTTGGCGACGACCGCGTACGGCCATTAGTAGACAACGGCTGGGACCAAGCTCACGCGCTGGCGGCCCGCCTGTCTGCACTCAACCCCAGTGTGTTGTGGTCAAGCCCATATCTTCGGTGTCAACAAACTCTGCAGCCGCTCGGTGAACTCTGTGACCTCGTGGTTGAAGTCGATTCTCGACTTGAAGAAGAATCTCCTCTAGAGAAATCGCTCGCAATTCTTGACGACGCACCAGACAATGCGGTGCTGTGCAGCCATGGTGACGTCATACCTGATGCTGTCAACGGCCTAATTCGACGCGGCATGGATGTGGACAATATTCCCCGCTCCCTCAAGAAGGGTTCAGTATTTGTACTGCACCGCGAAAAGGGTTTGTACATTCGTGCGGAATATTGGGAGCCACCCGTAACAAAGTAGCGCTACTTCGCGAGTGCTTTATCTACTTCAGCGACGATCGAATCAACGAACGACTGCACCTCTTTCGGAGGATTCATTGCCTTGCAGGTATCTAACTGAGGTTTAGCAAGTGACGCATTACTCAAAAAACGGAAATACACGATGCCAAGGAAACAGTGAGCATCTGGATATTCAGGATCAACTTCTTGAGCACGCATGAGATCTTTTACGGCAGTGACAAGCGCGAGCTGTTTCACACTTCCTGTTGCCGCACGCGCAGTTAACGCAAGAATCCATGACCGATACGTCAAAGCTTCGGCATTGTCAGGTTCAAGCTTCAGAACCTGTGTGTACAGCTCAATTGCTTTGCCAGGATCTGAGAAATTCAACTGCCGCGCGCTTGACAACAAACCAGACGAGCTCTGCTCAATTCCACCCGATGCACTTTGCCCGGGCAGACGTTGTCCGGATTGCCGAGCAACCCCTACCCCAGCGCCAGCACCAACTGCTAGGACAACGGCAACTACAACAATTCGGCGCAGCCAGTTGCGGGCAACCATTGGCGATTCGACAACAACACCCTCTAGTTCACGCGTGATTACAGCGGTGCGAGCAATGTAGCCATCTCGCAGTGCTGCATAATCTGCGTCGTCAATGTCGCCCGCTGCGCGTTCATTGTCGAGATCACGCAATGAACGCAATAAAAATTGTTGTTCATGCCGAAGATCTTCAGACATCAGCGATAGTCCTCATCAGTCGGATCTTCAGCGAGCAATTTCTCAACAAGCGCCACGTCGGCAGAGGAGGCTTCTCCACTGTTATCGCGTCTCCAGCGTCGAAACGCCGCCCACAATCCCGCGATTGCGCTCACCAACACAGCGATTGGCAATATCCAGACCAGCGAGTCAATTCCGGTGGCGCGCGGCACCAAAAGAACTTTTGCCTTAAACGTGTTGGCGATAGAGCCAATGATCTCATCATCGGTCATCGTGCCTGCACTGACATCACGTGCCACCTGATTACGAATCGCTTCGGCAGCTGATGCGCGCGATACGTACACGCTTTCGCCGTCACACGTAGGACACGCAATGTGTTTTGTGATCGAATCAATACGATCTGATTGAGTCAGTGGGCCGTTATCCCGTGTTGTACCCACCGTAAGTAAAGCAACAACAATGAGACCCATCAACATCCATACTGGCCACGACTTCAGACGTTTCATTGCCCACCTGCAAACTGAGTTTTCAACTCGTCAAGACGCGTGGTGAGAAAGCCCTTAGTAAGAGCCCCCATAATGCGCAATCGAACAAAACCATTTGGGTCAATAACCCACGACTCGGGAACCTTTGCAACGCCAAACGCAACAGAAATAGCGCCGTCATCATCACGCACAACGGGCCAATCGCCACCATTGGTATCAAAGAATGCCTGCACTGCGCCATCAGAGTCATCGTTCACAACGGTGTACAACTCAACAGCATTATCTGAAGTTGTTTGTTCTTTCGCAAAATCAATAAGCAGTGGATGCTCTTGTCGGCACGGCACACATGTTGAGTTAAAGAAATTCAACACCACCCAGCTGCCCTTGCGACGTGACAGATCAAATTTTCCACCATCAAGAGTGGTCGACATCACAACAGGTGCCGGTTTACCCAGCAGCGGTGAAGACGCTGATTCTGACTCCCCTGGTTTTGCCATTGCCAGCACAACTAAGAATGCAATTAACAAAACACCGGCAGCACCAGCGAAATACGGAACGCTCTTACCGCGATTCACGCAACAGCCTCGCTAGGGACAGGAGCAGAGGTTGCATCAGTTGGTTTACGGCGACGTCCAGGGAAAGCAGACAACAATGTGCCGATTCCCATTAGGCCTCCACCAATCCATAACCACATCACCATGGGCTTGATAAACACTTTGATCTTCACTGCCTTACTTGACACTTTGATCGGTGGTTCAACGGTGAGGTAAATATCTTTGATGAAAGACGACTTCACAGATGGTGTACCAATATTGGTACCCATTGATTTGAACTTCGTAATCGCTGGTGTGTAGCTCTTGCCGCCATCGACTCGTACAACAGCTGCAACCACCGTACGGCGGTCGTCAGATTCTTCTCGAAATCCAAGAAGTTCAAAAGTGTGTCCATCGAACGTTGCGACTACATCTTGTTTCAAAAGAAGCTCTTGGCTGTGGGTGTAACTGTTGGACGCTGCAAGAGCAACTGCAATCAAGATGACACCAATGTGCACCACCATGCCGCCGTTTGCACGGCCTAAAAATCCGCGCAGGCCTTGACGGCGAGTTGCAAGAACTAATTGGCGCAAGGCTGCACCACCAGCAAACCCACCGAGCGTGAAAGTTAACAACGGCGCAAGACCAGTTGCACCAACGCCAACACTGAGTGCCAGTGCGCCGATGCCGCCCCATGCCGGCCAGAACAAACGAGTTGCCAGCAATTCTCCCGATGCCTTACGCCACGGCAACACCGGTGCGATGCACATAAGGAACAGCAAGGTGATTCCGACAGGTACAGCCAACTTGTCGAAGAACGGTTCGCCCACCACAAGCTGGCGATTTTGCAATGCCTCAATAATCAGTGGGAATACGGTGCCGAGCAACACAACAAACGCAAACACACTGAAGATCACGTTGTTTGCAAGAAATGCACCTTCGCGTGACAACGGCGAATCAATGGTGCCTGGTGAATGAAGTTTTTCGCCACGCCACCCAATAAGCGCAATTGACACCACCACGATGATTGCAAAAAAGGTCAAAAGGAATGGCCCAATGTTGGAATCACTAAACGCATGCACACTGTTCAGAACTCCCGAACGTGTGAGGAATGTGCCGAGAATTGTGAGACTAAACGTCGAGATAAGCAATGACAGGTTCCATACGCGCAACATGCCACGACGCTCTTGTACCAATACAGAGTGAATGTATGCAGTTCCTGTTAGCCACGGAATAAATGAGGCATTCTCTACGGGATCCCACGCCCATACTCCGCTCCATCCCAACACTTCATAGCTCCACCACGAGCCAAGAATGATGCCGAGTGTCAAAAAGCCCCACGAGAACAATGCCCATCGACGAGTTTCTACCAGCCAACCTTCACCCACGCGGCCAGTAATCAACGCACC
>WLSJ01000013.1 GCA_009705865.1 Actinomycetota bacterium
ATTGGGTGACTATCGCAGTCGGCATTTCAGCTCCTGGACTCTGCTTGCGCAAAGATCGATTGTGTATGTGGACTCAAATTCGCTTTATGCGAACTTGAGAAGAATGAACACCACGAAACCGATAAGCGCAAGCGCTTCGGTAAATGCGATGCCCAAGAACATGGTGGTACGAACCATGCCGGCTGCTTCTGGCTGACGTGCCATCGCCTCGACGGATTTACCGACGAGGTAACCGATGCCAATGCCAGGCCCGATTGCAGCAAGACCGTAGGCATAGCCTGCGCTCGCTGCTGCTGCATTGTTCTTCAACTCGGCAGGTGTCATTTCTGCCGATACGAGTCGTGCAATTGCTTCCATTGTTTTCTCCTATGTGGTTTGTAGTTGGGTGGGAGATCTTTTATTGATCAGTGCTCGGGATGCGTCGCGCCACCGATATAGACGGCGGTCAACATAGCGAAAATGTATGCCTGCAGGAACGCAACCAACACTTCAAACGAAGTGAGGAATACGAGCATGAAGAACGGAAGGATTCCGACAGGAATCAGGATCTTGTCTTTGGCTTGAAACAATGCTTCTGACAAGAGTGCGAACGTAACGAGAAGAATATGTCCGGCCATCATGTTGGCGAACAAACGAACAGCCAATGAGAACGGGCGAACAATGATCGCTGAGATGAACTCAATTGGCGTTACAAGAATGTAGAGAGCCTTCGGAACTCCTGGAGGAAAAAGTGTGCTCTTGAAGTAGCCGAGAAGACCTTGATGCTTAATTCCGGTGACGTTGTAAATAACCCACACCATGAGCGCAAGGAACAACGGAACAGCCATACGTGCTGTTGCTGGCATCTGGAAGAACGGAATGATTCCGGGAACGTTGCACAAGTAAATGAACAAGAACATTGTGAGCAAGAACGGCGTCCATGCAAGTCCGTCTTTACCCATTGTCTGCATGACAACGCCGTCTTCAATGAATTCAACAATGACTTCTGCCAAGTTACGAATTCCCTTTGGGGCTTCCTTGTGATCTTGACGAACTGCAAGTAAGAAAATTGTGATGCTGATAACAGCAGCAAGAACAGCGATTAACGCAATCTTGTTGAAACTTGGAAATAGATCTTTCCAAACAAGGATCGAGTTAATTTCTGGAAAATCGAGAGCAATCACGTTGTGGTCCTTCAGGGTGTCTCAGCGGCGCTTGACGATGAATATTCTTGCGCATTGGGACGCAATCCAGGAAATGCTAGAGAAGCTGCGATAAATCGCATCTCCCAGAACAGCAATCCGAGATGGGTGACGATAATTGTTATCCCCAGCGCTGGAAGGGATACCCATGACACGTCGCGCACCAAAAAGACAGCAAGAGAAATAAGCCCAAGACGCAAGAGGAAACCGAACAAGGTGACCCCCATCATGAGCGCTAGTGAAATGGGCGCCGCCCAAGAGATCAAAGCAGCCGCAAGCCCAAAGTTCATAAGGACTAGCGCTAATCCGAGGCCAGCTGACCATGCCCCGGTCAACCCCCAAATAACCCCGGCAATCACCATGATCAGGGGGGCCACAATCAGTCCTCGACGGATGATGTCACGTGACACCGTGACCTCTGGAGCCTGACCCGCTGAGGCCATCGCAAGTGGCGACAATTTCTCATTCATCGCAGTGTCCCGCGCGACTCTTCGACCCGCTTTTCCTCGAGGTGACGCATGGCACTGCTGTAGACGTAATACATCTTGACGAATTGGCCGACAACGGCGAACAAAACCAGGGCGATCATAAAGAGCGGAGTTGTATTGAGCCAGGCATCAATTCCGAACCCGATACCAAAAAAGACCACAACACTTCCGGCCAGTTCCATCCCTTGAGAAACACCAGCATCCATGGCGACAGGCGCTTTGGGCTTAGGGAGTAATTTCAAGGGATGCCTTAGGGGAAAGGGTCACTTCTGACCTTGTGAAACAAAGAACAATCTAGACGGGCGCCGCAAGTCAGGTCAAACCGGAGACCACTTTGTTGGGATCAATTGTCGTCAGGGGTTCGATCAAGATCAGGGTGCAAAACGGTGTACAAGAACAGCACAAGTGCGACCAAGCCAAATGGAGCAAAGTTTGTGGCCCGCTTGTTAAAGACCGGGTACAGCACCAAGGTGGACAACAAAGCTGTCCATAACCACAAAATGGCAACAGCACGACGAGGACCATGTCCGAGATTGATCAGTCGGTGATGCAAGTGGCCTTTATCTGCTTCAGCGAATCCTTGTCGCTTGCTGACGCGTCGAACTATTGCAAACGCCACGTCAAAAATTGGTACGCCAAGAATGATAAGCGGAATGGCTAACGGAGCCAGAAAGAAATATGTCTGTCCACTAAATGCCTGAGTTGTGGGGTCTGCTCGCCCACCAACAACACTCGTCGACACTGCGACCAACAGACCGAGCAGGTACGCACCACCATCTCCCATAAAAATGCTCGCACCATTGAAGTTGTACGGAAGAAAACCAATACAGATACCAACAGTGATGATTGCAATCAACGGGCCGATGTTTGGTTCTGACAAAAGACCAAGCCCTGAAAGATGTCGCGAATAAATAAAGAACGCAGTGGATCCAATTGCAACAATGCCTGCAGCTAATCCATCAAGGCCGTCAATGAGGTTGATTGCTTGCACCATTCCGAGCAACCACACGACAGTAACAATAGGAATCCAGTCATTCGATAATTGAAGAACACCCAAGAATGGAACACGAAAATAAAACATCGTGACACCAAACCACACAAGCATCATTCCGGCACCAACAATCGCCAACACGCGAGCTGGTGCGGAAACTTCTTTCACATCATCACGCACTCCGATAACAAGAACAACGAGCGCACCAAGCAATACGCCTTTCGGTTCACTGTTGCCGTGAAACAGCGGGGAGAAACGATCCATCTTCCATGCCAACGCAAGTGCAGCGATGACTCCGGCAAATAGCGCGATTCCGCCAACATCTGGCGTTGGCACTGTGTGCACTTTGCGCTCATCAGGCATTGCAACCCAATTATGTTCACGTGCAAACCACCGCACGATGGGCGTGGTGATGAACGTGACGAACATCGCACAGAACCCGATGATGAGATATCCGTTGGTGTCTCCCATTAGTGGATGAGCCTAGATGACCACGTCCAATGGAACATTCCTGTCACAATTTGTGCGGATATACAGGGAATTTGGCACACAAAGCAGCAACTTTGGATTTCACTCCGGCTACTGCTGAGGCATCATCGCGATTACGCAGGGCTTCTGCGATTAACGATGCGATCACTGGCATTTCTGCCTCGGTCATTCCTTGCGTAGTCACTGATGGTGTCCCGATGCGAACTCCCGATGTAACAAATGGGCTACGAGGGTCATCGGGAACCGTGTTCTTGTTCAAAGTGATGCCTGCGTCATCAAGAACCAACTGTGCAACTTTTCCTGTGCATTCAGCATCGAACGGACGAAGGTCAACAACCATTAGGTGTGTATCTGTTCCGCCACTGACAAGGCGGAAACCTTCTTTAGTGAGTGCCGCCGCCAACGCTGAAGCATTCTTGACAATTTGGTGCGCGTACACAGAGAACGATGGGTCAAGTGCTTCACGGAATGCAACAGCCTTTGCTGCAACGGCATGTTCAAGCGGTCCACCTTGGCTACCGGGGAACACTGCTTTGTCGATTGCTTGTGCATATTGCGCCTTCGACAAGATGCAACCGCCACGAGGACCGCGCAATGTTTTGTGTGTTGTGAAAGTAACAACATCAGCAAGCGGCACGGGGTTCGGGTGTGCGCCACCTGCAACAAGACCAGCCAAGTGCGCAATGTCAAACATCAAGAGCGCTCCGACTTCGTCTGCAATTGCTTTGAATGGTTCTGGATCAAGACGACGTGGGTAACTCGTTGTTCCCGCAACAATCATCTTTGGGCGATGCTTCAGTGCGAGTTCGCGCATCTCGTCAAAGTCGATCCGTTCTTCACCAGAAGTCACCCCGTACGACTTAAAGTCATACAGAATTCCGCTGGCATTCACTGGCGACCCGTGAGTGAGATGACCGCCGTGGTCAAGACTGAGACCAAGAATCGTGTCGCCAGGATTCAACAAGCCCAAATAGACAGCCATATTTGCGCTTGCGCCAGAGTGTGGTTGCACGTTTGCATGCTCAGCACCAAACAATTGTTTCACTCGTGAAATTGCTAACGCTTCGATCTCATCAACGTTGACGTTGCCGCCGTAGTAACGCTTACCGGGGTAACCCTCGCTGTATTTGTTGGTGAGAATTGAACCTGTTGCGTGCATAACAGCGGGCGACGTGAAGTTTTCGCTGGCAATCAATTGCAATCCGGTCGTCTGGCGAATCCGTTCAGTTTCAAGGAGGTCAAAGACCACATTGTCTGGGTCTGTGTCGGAAGGAAAAGGCACTACTTGCTCGATTCTTGTTGCTCGATTTCGGCCAACATCGCTACGCGACGTTCGTGGCGGCCAGCCTCGAAGGGGGTTGATAAAAATGTTGAGAGAATTTCTTCTGCAAGGCCCTCACCTACAACGCGTGCGCCCATAGACAAGACGTTTGCATTGTTATGCGACCGCGCCATGCGGGCCGTGTACAAGTCGTTGCACAACGCTGCGCGAACTCCGTGCACTTTGTTTGCAGCAAGTTGTTCGCCTTGACCGCTTCCCCCAAGAACAATGCCGAGATCAGCTTTGCCATCACGAACGTGACGACCGACAGCGGCACAAATCGGCGGATAGTCACAGCTCTCAGTGGAATGGGTTCCGAGATCAATGACATCATGCCCTTGATTCGTGAGCAACTCGATGAGGTGCTGTTTCAGGGTGTAGCCAGCATGGTCGGCGCCAATTGCAATTGAAGACATCTCCTTCACAGTAGTAGAGGTCTTCCACTAACGACCTAGCGTTGAGGCATGACAATTGACCCACGAACCCCCGTTCTGATCGGCACTGGCCAAGTAGTGCAACGTGCAGAGGGTCTTGACGACGCTCGCGACCCTATTGCTCTCATGGTGGAAGCCATTGCTCTCGCCGCATCCGATGCCGGACTTTCAACTGTGCCGAACCCTGACGCCATTCGTGTCGTCAGTTTGTTGTCGTGGAGATACGGCAACCCTGCTCATTTCATTGCGAAAGATCTCGGACTCACTCCTCGTGAATTGGGTCTTTCTGCCATGGGTGGCAACACTCCGCAAACCTTGGTGAACGCCGCATCGCGCCAGATTCTTGCCGGTGAAGCTGACCTTGTCATTTTGACCGGAGGCGAAACAACTCGTACGCGAGCCAGGTACAACAAAGCTGGCCAAACTCCGGACTGGCGCACAACCGACATTGCCCCTGTTCCCGTTTCAGAAGATCTCACCATGAACATGCCAGAAGAACTGGCCCGCAAGATCATGATGCCAATCCAGATTTATCCGTTGTTCGAAACTGCACTTCGTGCTCAAGCTGGCCGGTCTATTGCTGATCATCAGGTACACATCAGCGAGCTATACGCACGCTTCAGCGCAGTAGCTGCAACGAACCCGTATGCGTGGTCAAAAAAGCAATACTCAGCAGAAGAAATTCGTACTCCATCTGATGCCAACCGCATGATTGGGTTTCCATATCCAAAACTCATGAACTCAAATAATGACGTCGACATGTCTGCTGCACTTATTTTGTGTTCAGCTGAAAAAGCAACTGCGCTAGGCGTTCCGCGCGATCGTTGGATCTTTCCTCAATCAGGTAGCGATGCACACGAGCATGCATTCATCTCTCATCGCAATCATTTCTATGACACTCCTGCAATTGAATTAGCTGGGCGTCGCGTACTAGAACTTGCTGGGCTATCAATCAACGACATTGACCTCGTAGATCTCTATTCGTGCTTCCCTTCTGCCGTACAACTTGGTGCAAAATCTCTTGGACTAGACATCAATAGTCAACTCACGCGCACTGGCGGGCTTCAGTTCGCAGGTGGCCCGTGGAACAACTACGTGATGCACGCCATTGCAACAGTTGCCAATGAACTGCGAAATGGAGTTGGTGCTACGGGACTTGTGTGGGCTAACGGCGGATACACCACCAAGCATGCATTCGGCGTGTATGCAACGACTCCTCCGAAGAATGGTTTCGCATACGACTATCCGCAAGATCAGATTGATGCATTGCCACGTCGGTCATTGGCGTCACCTGCCGATGCTGCGGGTGAAATGACCATCGAGGGCTATTCCGTCATGCATGACCGCGAGGGCAACCCCGAGCGTTCAATTGCATCATGCCTTCTCTCTGACGGCCGACGCGCTTGGGCTGATACCACCGATGTGGCAATCGGTCGCGACATGTGTATCAACGAATGGGTCGGCCGCACGGTTCGAGCTGACGAGTCAGGTACTCTGCTCGCGTGAGCGATACCTTCCCCCGTCAATACGCACGAACACAGCGGCTCTCGCTCGGCGAACCGCGCAGTTTCACTGTGTCGCCTGATGGCTCGCGTGTCATATTCATCCGTTCGCACTCAGGGTCTGATGCGGTGAACACACTATGGAGCATCGACACCACAACCGGGGTTGAACGCGAACTTCTTGATCCGCGCACGTTACACACCAACTTGTCGGAGCTGACTGCAGCAGAGCGTAAACAACGCGAGCGTGCACGTGAAGGCGCTAGCGGAGTTACCTCGTATGCATGCAATAGCGCAGTCACGTCAGCTGTCACCATTCTTGGTGGTTGTGTCGTGCTCATTGATCTTGTCACTGGCAATGTGACAATGCCAGATATCGCACCAGGCATCTTTGATGTTCGCCTCTCCCCCGACGGAGACACCATCTCGTATCTACGCGGCACATCATTATGCATAGCGTCACTTGCAGGAAACGAGCGAGTGATTGCAACTGATTCCAATGCAGCAGTGTCATGGGGTAACGCAGAATTCATTGCAGCAGAAGAGATGGGTCGCTTTCGCGGATACTGGTGGTCACCAGATTCTCAGTCCATTGCTGCATGTCGCGTTGATGTTTCAGATATTGACACGTGGTACATCGCAGATCCAGCCCACCCAGAGCAACAATCTTCTGAGCATCGCTATCCCGCAGCAGGCACATCTAACGCATCTGTTTCGCTGCACATTATTTCTGTTACTTCAACTGACGTTGTTCCGGTTGAAATATCTGGAAACTGGGAATATCTGAACACTGTCGCATGGAACAACGCAGGACTCATTGCACAAACACAAAGTCGTGATCAGAGAAAAATCGATATTCATTCCATTGACCCGCGCACCGGGAAAGCCACAATCATTTTCACAGACACTGACAATGCATGGGTAGAACTAGTTTCTGGCGTCCCGGCCCTTCAGTCGGACGGCACACTTGTCACCTGCGCTGATCGCGATGGCGTGCGCCGTCTCCTCGTGAACGGCGTCGCGGTTACACCCACCACGATGCAAGTTCGAAGCGTTGTATCGGCTGGTGAAAACGTTGTATTTATTGCAAACGACATCAATACGCCATGGGAAACCGATGCGTGGGCGTTCGTTGATGGAACCCTGAAACAACTCACTGCATCTCAGGGCGTTGCAACAGTCACTGGTTCTCTGAATTGTTACATCTCGCGAATTTCTACTCTTGACACCGAACGAGCACACTTCACTGTGCATACCTCCACCAATACTCACGAGATTGCCTCACTATCTGAGACATCGCTCGTACAACCAAATGTGCGCATCATGTCTGTTGGCCCTCGTGGCATACCTGTTGCAATTCTTTTGCCGCGCGATGGTCTCAACACCAAACTGCCGGTGTTGTTTGACCCGTACGGTGGGCCACATGCTCAACGAGTCGTTGCATCTCGCGCGGCTTACAACTCATCCCAATGGTTTGCAGACCAAGGTTTTGTAGTGGTCATTGTTGACAACACCGGAACACCCGGCAAAGGCAGCGCATGGGAACGTGGTGTCATGCGTGACCTTGCTCAACCAGTTCTTGATGATCAAGTTGAAATCTTGCGTGACCTGAATGATCTTGAACCCCGCGCCGATACATCGCGCGTCGGAATTCGTGGATGGAGTTTTGGTGGCTACCTCGCTGCACTTGCTGTCATGCGTCGTGGAGATCTCTTTCATGCCGGTGTTGCCGGAGCACCCGTTACAGACTGGCGCCTGTACGACACGCATTACACAGAGCGTTACCTTGGCAATCCTTCAATCGATGCAAGTGCATACGAGAACACGTGTCTCTTCAATGACGCTGAGAATCTGCAACAGCCATTGCTACTGATTCACGGTTTGGCTGACGACAACGTAGTAGCTGCCCATACATTGCAATTGTCATCTGCATTACTCGCTGCCGGAAAACCTCATGAGGTTCTTCCACTTTCTGGCGTGACACATATGACTCCACAAGAAGTCGTTGCTGAGAATTTATTGCTGCATCAGTTGGAATTTCTGCAACGACATTTGTGTTAACGAGGCGATACGCCTGTGACGAATCGGTTTTTGCCAGCAAGATCTTTGTGCACTGACACATTGGTAAATCTGGCAGAGGAAAATAACTCAGAGACTGCGCTTGCCTGAGTGTGCCCCATCTCCAGTGCAAGAAAGCCCCCTGGGACTAGCCATTGTGCGGCGTCAGAAATAATGGTTCGAACATCTGTCAAACCATCTGATCCTGCAAAGAGTGCGGAATGAGGTTCCCATTTCAGGACTGATTCACCCACCATTGGGTCTCCCTGCGCGATGTACGGCGGATTACTAACAATGACATCTAGCGAGCCCCGTAGTTCTTCCGGCAATGCTGAGTACCAACTGCCATGACCAAACCGCGCACCTACCGCACTGCGCCCGATTCCGGCAGCGTTTGCGCGAGCGACATGAAGAGCATCCTCTGAAGAATCTGTCATCCAAATCTCCGCTGACTCAAAGGGCAATTCAGCTAAGAGTGACAAACCAATAGCCCCTGAACCAGTTCCGAGATCAGCAATGGTGACACTTCTTCCGACATCACGCATCTTCTGCAACGCAAATCGCGTGACATGCTCGACTAGCAATTCAGTTTCTGGTCGTGGAATCAGAACACGTGAATCAACAAGCAAATCAAGTCGACGAAAAGCCCATCGTCCCATCACATATTGCAAAGGCTCCCCTGCCGAATACCGACTCAACATGCTTTGTAGATGTTGAGCAGACCGATCAGAGACAAATTCATTGACGATGCCCTTGAATTCGCCAGCATCACAGCCACTTGCGTGCTCACACAGCCATTGCGCAACTACACGATCACCTATTTCTGCCTGAGTGCGTTGCAGCATCTCACGCCAAGTGACATGAGAATCTGCGTTAGTCATTGTTTGCTAATTGCCTAGCTCGAAGGTCTGCTGATAATGCATCGATAACGGGGTCAAGTTCGCCGCCCAAGGCTGCTTGCAATTGATACAACGTAAACCCAATGCGGTGGTCAGTGATTCGGTTTTCCTTGTAGTTATAGGTACGAATCTTCTCGCCGCGTCCGCCACCACCAATTTGAGCTCTGCGCTCTACAGAGGCTTTTGCATCTTGTTCTTCTTGACGCAATTTAAGTAGACGAGAACGAAGCACTGTCATTGCTCGCAACTTGTTCTGTAGCTGGCTACGTTCATCTTGCATTGCTACAACAAGACCGGTCGGCTTGTGGGTTATTCGTACAGCAGAGTCTGTGGTGTTGACGTGCTGACCACCAGCTCCTGATGCGCGATACACATCAATGCTTAGATCGTTGTCATTGATTTCTAAGTCAAGTTCTTCTGCTTCCACCATGACGGCCACGGTGGCTGAAGAAGTATGAATACGTCCTTGAGCTTCAGTTGCAGGAACACGTTGCACACGATGCGGTCCGCCTTCAAATTTCAGGTGGCTCCAGGCGTCGTCGCCTTTGAAAATCAACGTGGCTTGGTTAATGCCGCCCATTTCTGAATTATCTACTTGAACAGTTTCAACTGACCAGCCCCGCTTCGATGCATAGGCCGTGTACATCTCCATCAAGTCTCTGGCGAAAAGGTTTGCTTCTTCGCCACCTTCTGCACCACGAATTTCCATAATGACTGGCTTGCCATCATTTTCATCGGGAGGCAACAACAACACTTGCAATTGTGCTTCTAATTGCTCAACGCGCTCTTCAGCCGCTGTTGCTTCAGCACGAAATGACTCACGATCATCTCCGGTCATTTCGATCATCAACTCTTTTGCGGCCGCAGCATCACCGCGAGCAGACCACAGTTCGCGAATACATTGCACCAGCGGGGTGAGCTGTTTGTACTTTCGAGAAGCTTCACGCAGCCGATTTTGATCACCAAGAACCTCAGGGCTTCCAAGACTTACTTCAAGTTCGTTGTAGTCCCGCTCAATGGATTCAAGACGGCTGTTCATGCAACACAAGGCTAGAGGCTTGTCGCCGTGTTATTTCTTGAACACTTCCTCAAACACAAAAGAACTGCTGGATGGTAAGTATTTCAACTCTCCGCGGGTGTAACGGCGGTGCTGGTAGCCCGTTGAATAGATGACCCCTTTGCGCTGGTCGACCTCTGGAGAGTCGATCACCTTCGAAATATCTCGACCGTTATCTATATCTACCCAATTCCATACGCACCGCAAATCCCCACTCCATGGAAAAGCGAAGTACCCGCCGAAGGTCTTTCCTCCGGTTCTCTTGGTTTGATACTCAACGAAATAATCAATAACTCCGTCATTTGTATAGTCAGAGCTGTACACCTTGATTGGATACTTGCCGCGCCCACCGCCCAATACGTCCGACTTGTCAGACCACTGCACGCCATCCCAAGAATAAAAGGTCAGACTCTCTTCGGTCACGAGCATGGCAAAAACTCCGCATTCGCTTTCTGAAATTTCTGAAGCATCAATCACTGCGAAAGTTTCAAGCCATGTGGCCCACGCTTTTTCTGGGGCTCCTTTTTCCCACGCAACAGTGGTGGAAACAGGAATCGTTGTCGAGGCGACTGCGCTCATTCCGGTGGAATCTGCGACCTGCGCTACAGAGGTCTTGCTGCATGCGGCTAGGGCGACAAGGGCAAGTACAAGATGAGATATTCGCATTGCTCTCTTCATGAATGTTCCGCTTCAGTCAAATTCAATTCAGGATAGATACGCAATACGTACTTGAATAGATGCCAAATTAGCCAATCGCTCAATCGATGCAATCACATCGCGTCTGCGAACTGCGATGGTGACATCATGCGTGCCTAAACGTGATGCTGCATCAACGGCGAAACTCACACAGTCAAGGTCTACTCCGTGCACAAATACTGCGGTTGACAAACGCTTTGCTCCGGTGGAACCAATAGCTACGCATGGTACTGAGTCCTTTACATTCGTGCGCACCACTGGTGGATCTGCAGGTGCCAATGTAGAAAAACCAATTGTCGACGGATCTTGAATTGCCTTCCAACGTGCAAGTCGCTCGACTCCGAACTGATTAAACGGATGAGAATCTGCACCTTCTGTTCTGTGTGGCAAAACTGCATCAATGACTTGACGCATTGCTTGAGCTGTGGGAAGTTCGCCATGAATCATGGTGAATGCTTCGCGATCATGCCGGCCCATGCCGACTTCTAATCGCACTTCACCTGTTGTGGCATCGTCAACGACGCGGCACATCTCGAGACCCCGCAGTTCTCCGACAACAACACCATGTTCAACAAGCGCATCAGCCCCGGAAGATTCAATGAGGTCAACAAATGCCAAATGTGTATCGCTGGCTGATGCAGATATCAGATGTGGTTCGGCAACCGCTCGTGTGATGGAGTGATCATTGATCTGCCACACAGTGAGATCTGCATCGAACAATGAGGCACGTCGCGCAAGAAGTCCGGCATTCTGTTCCACCAAAAGATGAACTGGACGTTCGAATTGGGATGTCCACGCAAGGACAGGACCTAATGAACGTGACGCATCTCCATCAACTAGAACCCATGCGGCATCTGCGGTGACAAAACCAGCTCCGAGAGCAAATGTTTCAATCGTGCCATCGGGATCAGATGCAAGACCAAGATGTTCACGGACAAGCGACCGCAACTTCATAGAAAGCAATTGTGAGCGACGCTCAATATTGGTGGTGTTCACATCAGTCATAATGAATTCAGATGGAAGTTTGTGACGCACGCGTCACAAAGAATCACTCTGGGCGTGCAGGTGCGTTGGTGCGCTCGCCATAACGCTTGTTGAAGCGCTCGACGCGTCCACCAGTGTCGACAAGCTTCTGCTTACCGGTGAAGAATGGATGGCACTCGTTGCAAAGTTCAAGGACGATAGGAACCTTGCGGCTGCTGCGTGTGGTGAAGGTGTTGCCACATGAGCACTTGACGCTGATTTCTGCGTAGTCAGGATGTGTTTCGGTTTTCATATCTCTGTCATCTCTTTGAAACGGACTCTGAAGTGTATCGGGACTAGGCGCCGGGCGTCTTAGCGATTTCGGCCAAGAACTCGTCGTTTGTGCTGAAGGTCTTGAGGCGGTCCATCAGCATTTCCAAGCCTGGAGCGGGGTTCCCGTCCTGGGCAAGACCACTGAGCACACGGCGCAGTTTCCAGACCAGCTGGAGTTGCTTGCGCTCGAACAGCAGTTCTTCGTGACGGGTGCTTGAGGCATCAACGTCGATTGCGGGGAAAACGCGGCGCTCAGCAATACGGCGGTCAAGGCGCAATTCCATGTTTCCGGTTCCTTTGAACTCTTCGAAAATTGCCTCGTCCATGCGGCTGTTTGTGTCAACAAGAGCTGTTGCAAGAATGGTGAGCGAGCCACCCTCTTCAATATTTCGTGCAGCTCCGAAGAACTTCTTTGGTGGGTACAACGCACCAGCGTCGATACCACCGGACATAACGCGACCAGTTGCAGGAGCAGCCAAGTTGTATGCGCGAGACAAACGAGTAATTCCGTCAAGGATGATGACAACGTCTTCACCCATCTCAACCATGCGCTTTGCTTTTTCACTGACCATTTCAGCGATGTGCGTGTGCTCATCACTTGGACGGTCGAATGTTGAGGCAACAACTTCACCCTTCACGGTGCGGCGCATGTCTGTCACTTCTTCTGGACGTTCGTCAATGAGCAAGACGATGAGTTTTACTTCAGGGTTGTTCTTTTCAATCGACGCAGCAATGGTCTTCATAACCGTGGTCTTACCGGCCTTTGGAGGCGACACGATAATTCCGCGCTGACCTTTACCAATAGGCGCAATGAGGTCAATGATGCGAGCTGTCATGTTTGTTGGATCACTCGGATCCTCCATGCGCAATTTCGAATCAGGGAACAATGCAGTGAGATCTTCGAAGCGAGGACGATGACGTGCCTTCTCAGGATCTTGTCCGTTGATTGTGTAAATCTCCAGCATTGCTGGGTTCTTTTCATTGCGACCAGCAGGACGTGACAAGCCAGAAACATGATCACCCTTACGCAAACCAAATTGGCGCGTGAGCTTCACAGGAATGTACGCATCTTCACGTGTTGGCATGTACCCACCGATGCGCAAGAAGCCGTAGCCCTCATCGCGCAAGTCGAGGTAACCCTCTACCTTTACTGGCTCGGTACTAATTGGTTCGTTGCTGACGTCATCACGTGATTCAAAACGATCTTCACCTTGTGGGCCTTCATCGCGACCGTTACGTCCACGACGACGACGACTGTTGCGTCCACCACGTGCATCCCAATCGCCTTCACCTTGTTGTTGGCGAGGTCCTTGATTCGGATTCTGTTGGCGGTTGCCTTGGCCTTGTTGGCGCTGACCTTGATTCTGATTTTGCTGACGAGGTCCGCGTTCTGGGCGGTCGCCGCGATCTCCGCGATCATTGCGTGGGCCGCGGCCTTGACCTGCACCTTGTTGCTTCAGTTCGCCAGTGCGACCTTCATGTTGGGCCAATTCAATTTCCCATTCGGCCAGTGGTTCACCATCTGCACCGACGTACACAATCGGTTCTGCTGATTCGTTTGATGATTGCTCGCCGCGAGGGGCACGGTCGCCGCGATCTCCGCGATCATTGCGTGATCCACGAGGTTCGCGTGCAGGACGCTCGTCGTCAGAATCAGAATCATCTGTTGGCTCTTCGTTGCGTGGCGCACGTCCGCGAGGCGCAGCAGCTGGGGCTGGTGCGTCATTTGCGCCAGTCTTTTCCAGAATCTTGTCGACCAATGTGGCCTTTGAATCACGAGCAGCGGCTTTGACACCAAGTGCACCGGCGATTGCCATTAATTGATCTTTGTCCTTGGATTCAAGGGCGGATTTCTCAAGAGCTTCTGCAGCCATGATTTCCTGCTTTCGTTCAACCGTTCCACGGTTGGATCTAGGGGTTTGGGCGCACCTGCAAAAGGTTTGAAGGAGCTACTCCATCTCGACCCCCCAAAGACTTGGGCGGGGAGAACTCGGACACCCGAGCGACCTTCACCCTAGCGGGGCACGTCACCGACAACAACGATGCCGCCGACCTTCCTTCACCCCACTGGTACGGTCAAAGCATGAAACTTGGTCCTGGACTTACATTCTCGTGGAAACGGGCGCTCGGCGTCACTGCCGCAAAACGCAATATTTCACGTGCAACCGGAATTCCGCTCTCCCGCAATGGTCGCCGCAATAAGTTGGGCAAATTCTTGGGTATGAAATAGATGAAAGCTCGTTCAACGGGAATCGTCATCGCTTCCCTCATCTTTCTCGTCTCGTGTGGTGGTTCAAGCCAGTCAACTGATTCACAGCCGAAACCCACTGGCACCGTTAACCCTCAATTTGAGGCGTTCTGTACTGCATCCAAAAATCTGGATGCAGCGATGGTTGGCCCACATGGTGAAAACCCCGCTGCTATCACCGACCCGGCGGAAATGAAAACTGCATGGGCGTCAATTACGAAATTGTCTCGTGCCTTGGTCGTTGCTACACCAACTGAATTGCAAGCCGATGCCACAACCATGATGAACAGCATCATCGCAATGGACGACGTCTTTAAGGCAAATAGTTACAACTTGCTAGAGATGGCAAAAATGTCTGATGTTCGAATCGAACTCAACGACATTTCAAATGACGTTGCAGTCAAGGAAGCATCATCTCGCTTCAACACATTTCTGACAAAGACTTGCCCTAAGTAATTAACTCTGCGCGGCAACGAATGCTTCCACCGTTGCCAAATCGTTTGGCAATTGGGTGGTGAATTCGGGTAAATCAAATAAGTGAGACAAGTGCTGTGGCAATTCGGGCCGCACACCAGTTGCACGTTCTACTGCATCAGGAAACTTTGCCGGATGCGCAGTAGCCATCGTCAGCATCGGCACACCATCTTCTGCAAACTCACGCGCAACTTTCACGCCGACTGCCGTATGTGGATCAATCAACATGTCAAAGTCTTCATACACCGAACGAATGGTCGCAAGAGTGTCGTGATCTGTCGCACGTGCTGCACGGAATGTAGGCGCAATCCATTTTTCGTACTGGTCCGGTTCAACAGATAAACCCTTGTCGCGGAAACGAATCAATTGTGCCGCCGTCACTGCCCCATCGCGATCATTCATTTCAAACAACAACCGTTCAAAGTTTGAAGAGACTTGAATATCCATGCTGGGGCTAAGAGTTGGATGAACGCCTGTAATGGCCATTGCATGCGAATCGAAAAAGCGAGTCAGAATGTCGTTCTCGTTTGAAGCAACAATGAGTCTGCGAATCGGCGCGCCCATTTGCTTTGCAATCCAGCCGCTCAGCACATTGCCGAAGTTGCCCGTTGGTACTGTGACATCAATTGGACCGTTAATTTGGCGTGTGGCTTCGAAGTAATAGACAACTTGGGCCATAACACGGGCCCAGTTAATACTGTTCACTGCTGACAGATTGTGTTTTTCACGAAATGGTGCGTCATTGAACATTGCCTTCACAAGATCTTGGCAATCATCAAATGTTCCGTCAATAGCAACCGTGCGCACATTTGGTGAGTCGACTGTTGTCATTTGTTTGCGTTGCACGTCACTGACTCGACCGTGTGGATACAAAATAATGATGTTGATGTTGGCGCAATTCTTGACGCCATCAATCGCGGCACTTCCGGTGTCGCCGCTGGTGGCTCCGACAATGGTGACCTTCTCATTGCGCTGAGTGAGTATGTGATCGAACAATTGCCCTAGCAATTGCAATGCAACATCTTTGAAAGCAAGCGTTGGTCCGTGAAACAGTTCCATGAGCTGGTGGCCAGCCTCAAGCGGAACAATGGGCACTACATCTGGATGACGAAATGTGGAATATGCCGTATTGCACAAACGCAGCATGGTGGCGTTGTCAATATCGGCACCGACATAGGGAACAAAAACTGATGCAGCAAGTTCGGCATACGAACCCAACGTCACATTGCCAAGAGTCGGCCATGTTTCTGGCACATACAAGCCGCCATCGTTTGCCAAACCAGCAAGAACGACATCAGCAAAACCCAAAACAGGTGCCGCACCACGCGTGGAAACGTACTTCATGGAAACTATTCGCCGATAACGCGAATCAGGCCAGAAGCACGTCGCACAGCTGATGATTTGCGAAATTCGCTGACACAGGCTTGTACATCAGATTCTTTAGCACGGTGCGTAATGAACACAAGACGGGCATCTTCACCCATGCCTTCTTGTTCTGCTGCGCGAATACTGACGCCATGGCTAGCAAACACGCCAGTAATGGCATGCAGAACGCCAGGCTTATCTTCTACATCGAGACCAATGAGATATTGCGATGACGTTTCATCGATCGGCAATACAGGAACCCGGGCAAACGTACCGATAGTGCCGTGTGTTCCCTTACGAAGATTGACTGCTGCGTCAATAACATCACCAAGTACTGCAGATGCTGTTGGTGAACCACCAGCTCCGCGACCATAAAACATCAGAGATCCGACTGCGTCACCTTCAACAAAGACTGCGTTGTACGAATCACGAACACTTGCAAGTGGGTGAGCAAACGGAACCATGGCCGGGTGCACACGCACAGCAACCGGATCTGATTGATTCTCTTGTTCTGCAATAGCTAACAACTTCACTACATAGCCAAGTCGCTTCGCAATAGCGATATCGGCAGCAGTGATACCGCTAATACCTTCGTGATACACATCGCCCGCGACAATGCGAGCACCAAATGCAATACTGGCGATAATTGCTGCTTTAGCTCCTGCATCGAAACCTTCAACATCAGCTGTTGGGTCACGCTCTGCAAAACCAAGACGCTGTGCTTCGCTAAGAGCTGCTGAATAGTCAGCGCCGTCTTCTGTCATTTTCGTGAGAATGAAATTTGTTGTGCCGTTTACTATTCCCATTACTCGAGTAATAGGTTCACCGCGTAATGATTCGCGCAACGCGCGGATAAGCGGAATGCCACCAGCCACCGCAGCTTCAAACAACATGTCAACACCAGCGGCATCAGACTGTGCCCATAGTTCATGACCGACATTTGCAAGCAGTTCCTTGTTGGCCGTTACAACGGGTTTGCCATTTGCCAACGCTGCAGAGATCAGTTCGCGCGCTGGTTCGATGCCGCCAATGACTTCAACAATGAGATCTATCGATGGGTCTGCGACTACCGCGTGCGCATCACGAGTCAGCACTCCGTCGGGAAGGGATACTTCACGATCACGACTGATGTTGCGCACCGCAACATTGGCGACTTCTAAACGAACTCCGGTACGAGCCTCAATGATGTCGGCTTGACGCTCGACAAGTTGCACGAAGGCAGCACCGACATTGCCGCAGCCAAGGACTCCGATTCGAACGATTGATTGAGGCGCGGGGGCTTTTGCCATAGGCACCAAGCCTACGGCTATGACCACCACCCTGAAAGGGACATTTAGTAGGCCCTAGAGGTCTGAGTCGAAATCATTGTCGGCCATGTCGCCCATTTCATCAGTCTCCACTGCATCATCTCCACCAAGGCCATCAAGGAAATCATCACCAATAACATCAACCATCTCGCCAAAGGTCATACCGCAATTGGTGCAACGAATATCGTCGCCAAAGCCAATAACGGGTGCTTCACATTCTGGGCAAAATTCAATATCGCTCATCTATTCCTCTCGGTTACTCACACCGTACGAAGCGGGTGTGCCAGATGAGTTACAGGTCGAGACGAACGAGGTCGTCGTAGGTCTCACGACGCACGACTAGGCGCGATGTGCCGCCAGAGACAAAGACAACGGCTGGCCGCATGACTTTGTTGTAGTTACTTGCCATGGAATATCCGTAGGCACCGGTAACTGGAGTAACCAACAAATCACCTACTGAAACATTCGGTGGTACCGCAGCTGATTCAACAAGAATGTCACCACTTTCGCAATGCTTGCCCACGATGCGCGCGTTGTCTGTGCGATCAACCGACATTCGTGCGGGGTCACACGTTTCATATCCACTTCCGTACAAAACAGGACGTGGGTTATCGCTCATCCCGCCATCAACAGAAATATATGTACGAATTCCTTCAATCGGCTTCACAGTGCCCACGGTGTACACAGTGATACCGGCTGACGCAACGATGCTGCGACCTGGTTCTACTGAAATTTTTGAACCTGATGGCAATGACTTCGTTGCGCGCTGCAACACTGCTGCCCATTGCTCGATGGTCGGTGCTTCTTCATTTTCTGTGTACGCAACACCGAGTCCGCCTCCCAATGTGAGTTCTGACAAGTTCAATGTTGAGAACAAATCGACCATAACTTTGCTTGCCTCTGCGAAGTTTTCGACCGCAAATACATTCGAACCGATATGACAGTGAATACCAATCAACTCGACTGCAGCTGACGCTTGCGCACGGGCAATTGCTTTGCGTGCATCCCCGTTATTCAGATTGAAACCGAACTTTGAATCATCTTGACCAGTCGAGACAAATTCATGCGTGTGAACGTGCACACCTGGAGTAATTCGCAATTGAACTCGAATAACAGGTACGCCTTCAGAACGAAGCAGTTCAAGTCGATCTAATTCATCAAAACTATCCACCACAATGTGATTGATTCCGGCATTAATTGCCATACGCAGTTCATCAAGAGATTTGTTGTTGCCATGAAGAACGCAACTACTTGCCGGAACTCCGGCATGAAGAACCGTATGCAATTCTCCACCTGTTGCAACATCAAGCAACATTCCTTCTTCATGAGCTAGTCGAGCCATCGCGCCACACAAGAACGCCTTCGTGGCATAGACAACATTGCCCGCTCCGAATGCTGCTACTGCCGCGCGGCATCGAGCACGTAAATGTTCTTCGTCGTAGACAAAAAGCGGTGTGCCATATTGCGCTGCAAGCTCTGCGACACGTACGCCACCGATTGACAATGAATCATCTGTACCGACACTTGCCGAATCAGGAAATAGACGAAGAGGGATCGCGCTCACATTTGCTCCGGTGCTCGAATACCCAGAAGGGCTAGACCTTGTGCCATAACGCGCGCAGTCGCATCGCACAAGGCAAGGCGTGAATCACGAATGGTCTCATTTTCTGCTTTCAAAACTGGGCAATGTTCGTAGAACGATGTGAAGTCAGTGGCGAGATCAAACAAGTATGTGCACAGTTTGTGCGGCCCTAAGGTGTCAATCATTTCCCACACAGCGGAATCAAAACGCAAAATTCGTAAAGCTAAGTCTCGTTCTTGAACCTCAACCAATGCGGGCACGACATCACGAATAGAAGTTCTCTCTATGCCAGCACGACGAAAAATACTGCAAATACGTGCATGTGCATATTGCAAATACGGTGCAGTATTGCCTTCAAACGACAACATGCGATCCCAGTCAAAGATGTAATCCTTCACGCGATCAGAACTGAGGTCTGAATACTTCACGGCCCCAATGCCAATCATGGTGGCCACTTCTGTTCGATCTACAGCGGACATCTCTGGGTTCTTTTCGGCGACAGCCACTTCTGCACGCTCAACTGCCTCATCAAGCAATGCATTCAGTTTCACGGTCTCGCCGCCAGAACGACTCTTCAACATTTTGCGATCCGCACCAAGAACACTGCCAAACGACACATGGTTCATGGTGTAACCCTCTGGTAGCCAACCGGCTTTGCGAGCAACTGCTTCCACCATCTGTAGATGTTGTGCTTGTGGTGCACCCACTACATACAGAAGAGACCGAGCACCGATGCGTTCGACTCGATCAATAACGCACGCCAAGTCTGATGTTGCATAGTTATAGCCGCCATCACCTTTGCGAATGATTAACGGCAGAGGCTCGTTGTCTCGGTTTGTAAAGCCATCAACGAACACAACTTCTGCGCCATCACTCTCTTCTAGCAACTTTGCTTCACGAAGGCGTTCAACAACTGGAGCAAGCAGAGGGTTGTACGCGCTCTCTCCCATCAGATCATCATCAGTGAGCAATACATCAAGCTGGCGATACACCTGGTTGAAATAGCGTGTACTTTCACTGACCAACGTGCGCCACAATCGCAATGTGTCGTCATCGCCGCCTTGCAACATAACTACGCGTGCACGTGCACGACCCTTAAATTCATCTGACTCTTCAAACTTGCGGCGCGCAGATTTATAAAAGCCGTCAAGGTCACCAACGCCCAATTCATGAGCGGCATTATCTTCGCCCATGTCAATGAGATGTTCAATCAACATGCCAAAAGGCGTGCCCCAGTCACCAATATGGTTTTCGCGTACAACCGTATGGCCAACAAACATCAGCGCCCGTACAAGAGCGTCGCCTATGACGCTTGAACGAAGATGACCAACATGCATTTCTTTTGCAACGTTTGGCGCGGAGTAGTCAACGACAACAGTGTGTGGATCTGACGATGCACGCACCCCAAGGCGTTCACTATGCGCGGCTCCAGATAATTGATCTGCGATGAACGTGTTCGAAAAGACAAGGTTGATAAATCCGGGGCCAGCAATTTCTGTTGAGGCCAACATGTCAGACACGTCACCTGCAGCATCCAGAACCTTTTGTGCCACTTCACGGGGCTGAAGTCCTAGTTTCTTTGCAAGTGCAAGTGCCCCATTTGCCTGACCATCTGCGCGATCGCTTGGCCGAACCACAGGGTCGCACGCAACTCCGGCAACAGCCGCGAATGCGGGCGCCAAGCGTTCGGCAACGGAAATAAATGGATCAGCCATGGGCTTCTATTCTGCCTTGTGCAACACCGCAGACGGGGTTCCAATATTTCGTGGCGTAGACTGACCCCAATCGTGATTCTTCACGTCACGCTCACGTAGCTCAGCGGA
>WLSJ01000130.1 GCA_009705865.1 Actinomycetota bacterium
CGCAGTTCTGGTTCAACAAATCCATGGAAGCCTGTAATCACTCCCCCGTACCCCAAAGCACGTGCAGCTAGTAACAAGTTTTGGCACGCCGGGTATACCGATGCACCTTCAGTGGGATTCGGTTCCCGATATCGCAACAACACAGCAAGTACCAGCACTGGAACTTCTGAAAAATTGTCCACGTAATGCTGCATCGTGCGTGCCATGCGAGCTTTCGGTGAATTATCGACAACGCCTGAACCTTTTTCGTACCCCTCAGTTGTTCTCTTGTGGTCCCACACTTTTTGTGCACCTTCTGCCATCAGCAATTTTGCTTGACGTGCGACTGGTGAATCTGCAAGAACAATGAAACGAAAAGGTTGTCTGTTGCTTCCGCTTGGTGCGCGGGTAGCTGCAAACATGATGTCGCGAAGAACCGTGTCTGGAATGGGTTCATTCAGATAGCGCCTGATTGCACGAGTCGTGTGAAGCCCTTCAAGAAGACCAACCGAATCAGGTGATAGTGGTGTGTTTTCATCTACCATGCGACACCTCAATCATGACCAAGAACGCCAGCGTCCTTTGCCCATTTCCAATGCATACGTCCGTGATCAGCATTGGCAGCAATAACACCGCCTACTGTGCCATCTGCCCATGGTGCCCCTGGTAACACCTCTTCTAATTGTGCATCAGTTAGTTCACTAAGCAGTTCAAGTGAAACTGCTCGTGCACTTGCACCAAGTGCGACAACTTCATGCAGAGACTTTCCATGATGCTGCACTTGCCACTCTTCCGTCATGGCATGTACCGATGCCATGATCTGATCACGCGTCCGTGGAACACCTGCATCATCAGATGTCAGGCCCACAGGGTTTGCGTGTCCGCCGATATGACGTCGAATCATGGCGGCAAAATTGCGTTCAATCAGAGCCAGGTGGGCAAGGTGGTCAAGGGCTGACCAGAAATTAGAAGGGTCGTGTTCGCTTGGTGTGAGGTCACTGAATAGCTGTTCATCGCTGAGTTGGGAATAGGTCTCCAGCAGCCATGCCCTGTCTTCATTCAGTTTCTTTTCAATTTCGATTCGATTCACGACATCTCCTGAGAATGGGATATGCCGAGTCTGCCATGAGGCATGCCATACAAGTACTGTCACAGATATGCCATCGCTTCCCGCTCACCCCGAACTCGGCTTCTACACACTGGCAGGTGCTCCGAAATCACCCCGTGACATGTTGGGCGAATTGGCAGACGCTGAGACCATGGGACTTGGCACAGCATTTATTTCAGAGAGATTCAACATCAAAGAAGCTGGCGCTCTCACTGGGGCGGCAGTAGCAGTCACCAATTCCATCAACATCATTACGGGCGCAACCAACCACACCACACGGCATCCGCTCGTTACAGCGTCGTGGGCTAGCACTCTGCACCTCTTGTCAGAAGGTCGATTCAGTCTTGGCCTCGGACGCGGCATCGATGCCATGTTCAAGGCGTACGGCATGCCGTTAGCAACTACCGACTCAATGGAGAAGTTCGCACATGTCATGCGAAAGTTGTGGCACGGCGAAACAGTGATGAATTACGAAGACATCACGGGCAAGTACCCCGTGCTTCGACTTGATCCTGCATTTGATTTAGATATCCCACTGAGCATCACCGCTTTTGGCCCTCAGACACTTGAAATGGGTGGACGCGCGTACGACAACGTGATCTTGCACACCTTCTTCACAGATGAAACAACACAACGTGCAGTGCAAACAGTGAAACGCTCTGCCGAACAAGCAGGCCGTGACCCTGCTTCCGTAAAAGTGTGGTCATGCTTTGCAACCATTGGCGATCACATTGACCCCGCATTGCGGTTAAAGAAAACTGTCGGCAGATTGGCCACATATTTACAGGCGTACGGCGACCTCATGGTGCGCACCAATGATTGGGACCCTGAAGTGTTGAAGCGCTTCAGAGCAGATGATTTTGTTCGCACGTTTCCCGGTGCGCTTGATGCAAAGGGAACCACAGAAGATCTTGAGCGCGTGGCGCCGCTGATTCCTGAAGAATGGCTTGCGCCATCAGCAACGGGCACACCTGAACAATGTGTTGCCGCGATTCGTCAACAGTTTGCACTTGGTTGTGATGGAGTCATCATGCATGGCGCAACGCCGACAGAACTTTCACCCATCGTTGCGGCCTACAAGGCGTAAAGGCTTGTTACTGACTGGCCCAATGCGCCATCAACATGTCGGCACCTAAGTCTGGCCGTTCACACATCCACCAGTGCCCCACTTCTGGCAACACTGAAACGCCAGCACCCACGCTGTTTGCAACCGCAGTCATGGTTTCTAGAGTTCCTGCAAAATGATCGCCTTCGGCAATGATGACCAAACCGTTCTTTGGTTGTGCTGAAACGAACTGTTTACCGACTGCAACCATCGCCGGCTGTGCCGCATCGCGATATAGCGCAAGAATGCACCGAGCCATCTCGTCATCAATATGTGATTTCACTTCTGCTGCAATCTCTCGCGTCATGCCCAAACCACTGAACGCATCAACAAACGAATCATCAGGCATTGCAACCATGCCTGCCACCATCTGCTCGCCTAGTTCAGGAGCTTGCCAACCTTGTGCCGCATCGTGCCATTGGTAATCAGCGTGCAAGAGACCTGCACAATCAGCCGCCCATGTTCGGGCAATGTCAGGTCGCTCAGCCAGAACGCCGTAGACATGGCCAGCACCCCAGTCATGACCAACGAGGTCTATGTCGCCACCAATAGCGTCAAGTTCTGCAATGAGCCAATCGCGATACTCGCGCATGGTGCCACCCCAGCCTGCAGGAGTTGGCGCGCCAAAACCTGGTGGCGTTAGTAACACGATGTTGTCAACTCCTCTCGACTTCAATTCCTGAACAAGCAGTGACCACACTGCTGATGTTTCTGGATTGCCGTGAACGAAAACTTTTGTTGTACTCATGGTTTTTACCCTTTGTTTTTTGATTTCAAATATGCAGCACTTGCCGCGCGACTTTCTGCATCATACGAGGCAATGACTAGCGAATCGGCGTCATTCGCATTGCGTGCAGTGCCGATCATCTCTTCTGTTACTGCATTGACTTGCTGCTTTGTAGTGCGCAACGAATAACCCGGCTTTGCAGCTAGAGATGCAGCAAGTGCATCAACGTGAGCAGCCAGTTCTGAGTCCGGAACAACTGCATTCAAGAACCCCAAAGACTTTGCTTCTTCTGGGTAGAACCGTCGACATGTCAGCACTAATTCTTTTGTTGCTGCCGGACCAATCTCGCGCACTAATCGCGGTATGCCTCCCCATGCAAGCGGTATTCCAAGATCAACTTCTGGAATTTGAAAAACTGCTGACTCTGCTGCAATTCGCAAGTCACAACTAATCGCGACAATAAGTCCGCCGCCAATGCAATGGCCTTGAATTGCAGCAATGGTTAACGCATTCATGTTGGTAACTGTCTCAGCCATGATGCGACCAAGGTCTGCACTTTCACGTATTCCCCATTCGGGGTCTGGGTTCGAAAAATCACCTAAGTCGAACCCGGCTGAAAATGATCGTCCTTGGCCAGACACGATGACAACTTTGACCTCACGTTGTTCATCGAACCATCGTGCTGCTGATGCCAGGTCTTGCAGAGCCTGACGTGACAGTGCATTCAGACGTTCGGGGCGAGCCATTTGCAGGCGCCCCAATGAACCTTCGACTGATACTTCAAGAGTCTGAAATTGGGCCATAGCGGCATCTCCTCAATGGTTCGACACAACATGCCGTGCCATAAGGTTTAGTGCGTACACCACAGGTGGCTGAAACTCAGCCCCTGCAGCCAAGGGAGACCCAATGGAACGTGAAGCCTGGATTATCGACGCAGTTCGCTCACCACGAGGAAAGGGCAAAGACACCGGCGCCCTTCACAACGTGCACCCGCAGCGCATCCTCGCCCAAGTGCTCAACGGACTGAAGGATCGCGTCGGTTTCGACACTGCAGCAGTAGACGATGTCATCATGGGTTGCGGCGCTGGCAGCGGCGACCATTCCATGGACATTGCGCGCATGTCAGCTCTTGACGCTGGTTGGGCGCTTGAAGCTCCGGGCGTCACCTTGAACCGCTTCTGTGGTTCTGGTCAGCAAGCAGTGAACTTTGCTGCCATGGGCGTGTTGTCTGGCATGCAAGACATCGTGGTTGCTGGCGGCATTGAATCTATGTCTCGTCCGTCACCAATGCATGTTGATGGTTTCACTGCCAACAACAATCACCTTCGTGATCAATACAACATGGTGCCGCAGGGAATTTCTGCTGACCTTATTGCCACAGTGGAAGGTTTCTCACGCGAACAATGCGACGCGCTCGCCGTTGAAAGCCAACGACGTGCAGCCATTGCGATTGCAGAAGGACGTTTCGAACGTTCACTGATTCCGATCTACCACGACGACGGAACTCTTGCGCTTGCAGTCGACGAACATCCTCGTGCAGGCACGACGCTTGCTGACCTCGGGAAGCTGACCCCAAGCTTCGAAGGAATGGGCTCATACAAAAAGGATCCAGACGGTCTCACCATTGACGAAACTGCTCGCCTTGCGTACCCACACATCTCAGGCATCAATCATGTTCACCACGGTGGCAACTCTTCTGGTGTTGTTGATGGTGGTGCAGCTGTACTTGTGACATCACCTGA
>WLSJ01000131.1 GCA_009705865.1 Actinomycetota bacterium
CGATCTTTCAGGCAATGAAGCCAAAATCCTGGCCGACTATGCCAAGGCCGAAGCAGCCGGGTGCGATGTCGTGGTGTATTGCGAATTAACCATCACTGGGTACCCGCCAGAAGACCTCTTGCTGAAAAAGGCTTTCGTGCGTGATAACCAATTGGCTGTTGAACGCATCGCCAAGGCAACGCAAAAGTGTGCAGCTCTTATTGGTTTTGTGAAAGCCGATGGCGACCATTTATATAACGCTGTTGCATTGTGTCGTAACGGTGGCGTTCAAAACGTGTACCTGAAGCAATTGCTTCCGAACTACGCAGTGTTTGACGAAGATCGCTATTTCGAACCAGGTCCCGCCATGAACGACGGAGTTGTATCTGGATTGTTCACTCTTGATGGCGTAACAGTTGGTGTCACAATCTGCGAAGACATTTGGTATGCAGATGGTCCAGTTGCAGCTCAAGCAGCTAGTGGCGCACGAATCATGTTGAACTTGAACGCTTCGCCGTTCCATGAAGGCAAGAACGTGCAACGCGAACAGATGTTGTCAACGCGTGCAAAGGAAACCAACAGCGCCATTGTGTATGTCAATCAAGTGGGTGCGCAAGATGAACTTGTGTTTGACGGTTCAAGCGTTGTTGTCGATTGCAATGGAGTCATTGCTTGCAGAATGAAATCGTTTGAGTCTGATTTTACTGTTGTCACTATTGGTGGCGACGGAACTGTGACGCCTGCTCATGTTGAATCATTTGCCTCAGATCTTGACCGCGTGTACGACGCTCTTGTTGTCGGCACTCGCGACTACGTTCATAAGAACGGGTTCACTGATGTAGTCATTGGTCTCTCTGGCGGAATTGACTCGTCTATCGTCGCTGCTATTGCAGTTGATGCACTGGGTGCTGACCATGTGCATGGCGTTGCAATGCCGTCGCGGTATTCAAGTCAGGGCTCGCTTGATGATGCCGAGAAACTTGCTACTGCTCTAGGCATCGATCACAGAATTGTTTCCATTGAGCCAGCTTTTGGTGCGTACTTGGAAATGCTTCAGCCCTCGTTTACTGGTCGCGATGCTGATCTCACGGAAGAGAACTTGCAAAGCCGAGTTCGTGGAATGACATTGATGGCATTGAGCAACAAGTTTGGTTGGATGGTTCTTACCACCGGTAATAAGAGCGAGATGGCAGTTGGCTATTTCACTATCTATGGTGACTCAGCTGGCGGCTATGCCGTCATTAAAGATGTGTTCAAGACGCAAGTGTTTGCACTGTGTCGACGCATCAATGAACGTGCTGGTCGTGAGATAATCCCCGAAGCTGTCATCACAAAGCCACCAAGCGCCGAATTGCGACCTGATCAACGTGACGATCAGAGTCTTCCTGCCTATGAAGACCTTGACCCGATCTTGCGCCACTACATTGACAACGACTTGACGGTGCCAGAAATTCAGAAGCTTGGTTTCGATGCCGCAGTTGTGGCACGTATTGCACGCCTAGTTGATATCAACGAATACAAACGTCGCCAGTGTGCGCCAGGAGTTCGTATTTCAGAAAAGGCATTCGGCAAAGACCGACGTATGCCAATCACGAATGGTTATCGCACCGACCGCGCATAAAGACTGATCAGCATCACGGTGATTGCGGATAATGCAACAGCTGCAAGTGCTGGGCCGACAGGACCAACAGAGTCATACAGCGAAGTAGCAACTGTGCTGAAGATGGCACGACCACATGTGCCTGCACCCACTGTGAGGCCGAGACCAATGCCGCCACTGTTCGGAACAATGTTTGCCGCTAACGGCAACATGCTGACAAGCGCAAACTCGAATCCCATGATGAATAACACCAACATAGGAACTGCGACAAAGGAAACGTGCGGTGCTGTTGCCATGGCAACTGTTGCTATCACCATCAGAATTGCTCCGCGACGAACACTGATTTCTTTACCCCATGTATCGGTGACTCGCGAACTACCAATGCTTGAAACGAGTTCAAAGAGACCAAGCACGATGACGACTGCGATCAGCGCCGCACTTGAGAAACCAAATTCGTCTTCGAACCATGGGCCAAACGTGATGCCAAGGCATTGGCTGGCACCCATCAATAGAAATGCTGATGCAAACACAAAGTAGCCATTGCGTGGAACTGAGCCACGTACTTCTGTACGAACTGGCGCATGTGCTTCATCGCGGGGAAGTGCACTAACGATCAAGCAACCCGTAATTGCCATACCAATCGCGCCAACTATAAAACCGGCACGCCATGAGATAAGGGCAGTTGCAATACCCATGATTGCGACACCAATGAACAAGGACAATGCCCACGAGGTTTCGATGACGCCAACAATGCGGCCACGACGTTCATATTCCACGTGATCATTCACCCAAACAATGAGCGCAGTATCGAACAGCACTTTTGCGCCGCTCATGAAGAACATGGATATTGCAAACTGCACAAGCGTGGTGGCCGTTGCTGCACCAATAACTCCGAGGGTGATTGCGACCATTCCGATAGTCATTGATGTGATTCGGTTACCGCGGTCAACGAGGCGTCCCAGGATGGGAGACCCAAGCCCGGCAAATTCGCCGATCATCAGTGCAACGCCCATTTGCGCGACGCTGACATCAAGCCCGCGTGCAATGACTGCGATAAATGGTGGGGCAAATCTGTAGCAGGCATTAGAGATCAAGCGCCCCCATACAAGCCGGTCGAGATTTTTGCGAACAGGTGCTGCGTAAGTGTTGTCAACGAAACGGGAAAACATGAAGTTAGAGCTCTTGGCTCTTGTCATTGTTTTCAGAAAAATCAACGACCGGAGCCATATTCTCCTGCTCATCGTGCTCGAGCAAATCAACAACGTCACCAATCTCAATGGGGCTTGGTGATCCTGGGCGCACAATGAATTGGCATCCGCCCAAGTTGTAAATACGTGAATCAACTTTTTTGTGAGACCTGCGCATCACACGAATCACTCCGGCATGAGCAACTACTAACACTTCACCGCCAGCGAACTGGGTTGCAATGTCAACAAGCGCATCAGTCACGCGCGAAACAATTGATTCATCAGATTCGAAACCAGGTGGACGTTGGTGTGATTTCAAATAGCCAGGCCAGTCACGTTCAATTTGGCTTTGGGTCAGTCCTTGCCATTCGCCCACATGAGTTTCACGTAAACGAACATCAGGTTCCATCAGCCCTGCACCAAGGCTGTTGGCGATAATGGTTGCAGTGGTGCGAGCGCGCAACAAGTCGCTAGACACGATTGCATCAAACATGCCGAGCTTTTGTGCTGCTGCGCGCGCTTGGTCAACACCAACATCAGTGAGCTCAATATCTGCTTGACCCTGCCAACGACCTTGCGCGTTCCATTCGCTCTGCCCATGGCGCAACATCAGTATTCGGGTAGCGGGGAGCACCCCTTGATGATACTTGGGAGTGAAGTGCACTTGGCTCTGTGTTCGAACACACATGCCGCAAGCAGGTAATGGGCGAGGCGCCTAGTATCGCATTTCACTAGGAGTAAATAGTTTCTTCAAACAAGTGGCAAGATGGTGAAGTGGTGGAACCGACAGAGAAAACACGAAAGAACATCAATGGCGCCTCCACTATGGAGACATTGGTTTCTTTCGGAATTGAAGAATTAGAGCGGAACGGTTCAATCAACTTCAACCTTGAGACGGTTCTTCGAGAGTCGGGAGTCTCGCGTGGATCTCTCTATCACCACTTCGGAAGCCGGATCGGTTTGATTTCGCGATGTGAAGCCGAACTCCTGAAAAAATCTTTGAAGGCCGATAACGAAGGTGTCCGACTGCTGATCAATATGGGAGTCAGTGGAAAAGAACTCTTCGAGATTCTCGCCATGCAAGTTCGAACAAACGGCAGCCCCGATGCTCTTGCCCGGCGTCAACGCCGTATCCGCACTCTCGCACTGGCGATGGAAGATGCGAACCTGCGTGCCATGCTGACCGAGGCCCAAGACAAGGGCTCGAAGTTCTTCGCCGAATCTCTGGCTCTTGCCCAGGAGAAAGGTCTTATCAGGCCGATTGTCGACCTTGAGGCCTTGTCTTATTTGGTGCAATCTATGTTCCTCGGGCGAATCCTGGTGGACAACACCGAGAATTCCGCTCTGTCTGACGGCATAAATGAGGCCACAATCACCGCTTTGGAGAAGTTACTGAATCCCCAGGCTTGAATCTAGATATATATCTAGATTCAAGATTATGCTTCTAGATATATATCTAGAAGTGGGGTTCCTGATGAACTTGTGGAAATTACGCACGGCGACATTTGTCGCTGCAATATCGGTGATCGCATTTGCTGGTCCAATCTCTCAGGCTCTAGCAGTTGACACATCAATTTTTGATACGTCGTTTGGAACAGACGGCATTGCCACAATCTCTATTCCCAAGCAAGTGTCCACCACTGAGATCACAGATGTATTAATCGATGCAAGTCAGAACACCATTGCTCTTGTCAATATCAATACAGTGAATGACCAAATCGCAATTGGAGAACCGAAAGTTGCAATTGCTCGGTATCTGCTGGATGGTCTACGTGACCAAACGTTTGGAGATGGCAGTGGCTCTACAACACCTCTTGCACTCTGGCAAGCCTCAATCGCACTTCAAAGTGACGGTAAAATACTCCTTGTCGGACTTGATCGCTC